>JANOHP010000219.1:0-11867 GCA_031406575.1 Hyphomicrobiales bacterium | reverse complement strand
GCGCCATGTAGTGGCAGCCGATGCCGGCATAAGCGCGCGCGCCCTCGGGCACGACGGTTGAGGAATTGTGCGGGCAGCCGGGGCAGAAGTACGGCACGCGGACAGCGGCTTCTCCGGTGACGGGCTTGTTGCCCTTGAGTTGTTTCAAGCCCGCGACGCGCGCCTTGATATCCTCGCCACCCAGCGCGAAGCGGATCAAGCGCTCGCCGACGGCGACGGCGATGTCGGTGGGCTCGAGGGCGCCCGCGGCCTGGAACAGCCAGGTGCTCTTGTCGTCGCTTTCGGCGCGTTTGCCGATGACCACGGGCCGTTCGGTGGAATGGAAGAGTTGCTCCTTGACCTGCGTCTCGATGAGCGCCCGCTTCTCTTCCACGACGATGATCAGATCGAGGCCCTGAGCAAAACGGGCGAGCCCTTCGGGTTCGAGCGGCCAGACCATGCCGACCTTGTAGAGGCGAACGCCCAGTTCATTGGCGCGCACTTCGTCGATGCCCAGTTCATCGAGGGCGGCGCGTACGTCCAGATAGCTCTTGCCCGTCGTGATGATGCCGATCTTGGGAGCGGCGCCGCCACTCATGACGGTGCGATCGATCTTGTTGGCGCGGGCGAAGGCGAGGATGGCGGGGCGCTTGTAGTCGTGGAGGCGGGCTTCCTTGTCGAGCGCCTGATCGCCGACGCGGATGTTCAAGCCGCCGGGTGGCATCGCGAAGTCTTCGGGGATCGTCGGTGTGATACGATCGATGCGGCCGTCGACGGTGGCAGTCGATTCGAAGTTGTCCTTGACGCATTTCATCCCGACCCAGACGCCGGCGAAGCGCGACAAGGCATAGCCGTAGACGCCGAAGTCGAGCATCTCTTGCACGCCGGCTGGATTGAGCACGGGGATCATGTAGTCGATCATGGCGAACTCGGACTGGTGAGCCGAGGTCGAGCTTTCGCAGGTGTGGTCGTCGCCCATGAGCGCCAGCACGCCGCCATGCTTGGAGCTGCCGGCGTGATTGGCGTGGCGGAACACGTCTCCGGTGCGATCGACGCCGGGGCCCTTGCCGTACCAGACCGCGAACACGCCGTCATATTTCGCATCGCCGCGCAGCTCGGCCTGCTGGGCGCCCCACACGGCGGTCGCCGCCAAGTCTTCGTTCAATCCAGCCTGGAAGACGATGTTCTTCTTGTCCAGAATACTGCGCGATCGCAACATGGCGCCTTCGAGGCCGGCGATCGGCGAGCCTCGGTAACCGGTCACGTAGCCCGCCGTATTGAGGCCGGCGCGCCGGTCGCGCTCCTGCTGCATCAAGACGAGGCGGACGATCGCCTGGGATCCGTTCAGGATCTGATGGGTTTCTTCCAGGTCGAACTTGTCGTTGAGACTGGGGCTGCTCTTGGCCATGGGCGTGCCTTCTCGATGTCTCGTGGGCGAATACGGGTGACCCGCGCCCATGCATCGAGGCGCGCGGTCGACCGCCGATAGGTCAACGATACTGTCATAACTCGGCCGTTGCTCAAAGATCGCAATGGCGGCGGCCGAGTACAAGGGCCATTGTCGGGCCCATATCGTCGATCCCCAGTATCGCTCATCTTCAGACGGTGAGGATAATTTTTCCCAGGTGCGCGTTGGATTTCATGTGGGCCAGGGCGGCGGCCGCTTGGTCGAGCGGGAAGGTCCGGTCGATCGGCAGGGCGAGTTTGCCGGCTTCGACGGCGGGCCACAAGTCCTGGCGCATCAAGCGATTGATTTCGCGAACTTCTTCGACGGAGCGGGTGCGGAACGTGACGCCGATGTAGTCGATCCGGCGGAGCGCGTGCAAATCGAAGTCGAACTCACCCTTGAAGCCGCCCATGCGGCCGACGTTGACGATCCGGCCCAGGACTTTGGCCGCCCTCATGTTGTCGTTGGCCACATAGCCCGACAGCTGGTCGACGATTAGGTCGACACCTTTGCCATCGGTCGCCTCGAGGACGGCATCGACCCATTTGGGATCTTTCGAATCGATGGCGAGGTCGGCGCCGTAGTCTTTCAGTTTGGCGCGGCGATCGGGCGTCGTCGAGGAGCCGATGACGAGGCGCGCGCCCATGTGCTTGGCGATCTGCATGCCGAGCAGGCCGACGCCGGAGGAAGCGCCCTGAATCAGCACGGCTTCGCCAGCGTGCAGGCGGCCCGCGGTCACGACGGCGTTGTGCATGGTTTGCAGCGCCACCGGCATCGTCGCGGCCTGCTCCCAGCTCATGTTGTTGGCGGGGATCGGCATGACGCGCCCCCAATCGGCGACGGCCATTTCCGCATAACCGCCGTTGCCGGAACACATGACGCGATCGCCGGCTTTGACGGTGCGGACTTCGGCGCCGACCTCGACCACGTCACCGGCCCACTCGAGACCGAGCACTGTGCCGGGGCCGCCGGCATTCCCGTGCGGACGGCCCGACGCCATGATGAGATCGGCGCGGTTCAATCCTGCGGCGCGCACCTTGACCAGAACTTGAGTGGGTCCCGGCGTGGGCGCAGGCACATCGCGAACTTCGACGCCATTCGATCCGAGTACAGCGGCTTTCATGTCGATGCTCCTTCGCTCGCGCCTGTTCGATTATTCGCCACGGAACATACCGCCTCGTCCCTCGACGGCGAACACGGTCAACAGAGCACAGATGCCGAGCAGTGCGAAGCCCGCCGACAGCGGCAGAACGGACCCGTCGAACTGGCGGGCGATGAGGGTTCCACAAACCGCGCCGGCTGTGGTGGTGTAGGCGCCGATGAGGGAGGCGGCCGTACCTGCGGCTTGTCCCACCGGATGCATGGCAATAGCGTTGAAGTTGGGTTGCGTGACACCGAACAGGAAAAAACACAAGGCCAGGAGAGGCGCGACAATCACCAAAGGCGGCTGCGTCACTGCGGCGAGGACGGCCAGCACCGACGAGACCAGCGTGAACGCCACCAGCGCCGAATGCGACAGCCGCCGCATGCCGACCCGCTGGACCAGACGGGCATTCGTGAACGAGGCAATCGCCATTGCCGAGGCGATGCTGCCAAAGACCACCGGAAACCAGACGCCCAGACCAAACACCTCGACGAAGACTTGCTGGGCGCTCGAGATGTACGTGACGAGGCAGCCGAACATGAAGCCTGCAGCGACGGCATAGGCGACCGTAACCCGCGTTGTGAACACCAGCCGCAGGGCGGCAAACGTACCGAGACGGACCTTCATCCGGTCGTGCGTGTCGGGCAACCGCAACGCCGCCCAGACGATGGCCAGGGCCCCCACGCCGATCAACACATGGAAGGTGGTCCGCCAACTGCCCAACCCCGCCGCCGCCTGTCCGACCGACGGCGCCAGCACCGGCACGAGGATGAACACCATCATCACGGTCGAGAGGACGCTCGACATCATGCGGCCAGCGAAGAGGTCACGGATGACGGCTACGGCGATGATGCGCGCGGCCGCGCCGCCGAACCCTTGCAGAAATCGCGATGCCAGCAGGTGTTCGAAGGACGTCACCCAAACCGCCGCGATGCCGCCGAAGATGAATACACCGAGGCCGACCAACAGGGGGGATTTGCGGCCCAAGCGATCCGACGCCGAGCCCCAGAGGAGCTGGCCCAGGGCGAGGCCGCCCATGTAGCTGCCAATCACCAACTGCTGGTTGTTGGGCGTCGTAATGCCGAACGATTTGGCGATCTCGGGCAGCACCGGCAGCATGATATCGATCGACAGCGCCGTCATCGCCATCAGGGTCGCGAGCAGGGCCACGAACTCGGCGTAGGAGATCGGGAGCGGCGCAGGGGCGGGCGGGGGAGGTATCGCGTCGTGCTGCGAACCGCGACCGCCTTGTGCTCCACCTTGATCACTACTCATTGCGGCTCCTCATGACGCGACACTTGGCGCGCGCTCGACTGGAAATAGCGCCCCTCGAGACGGCCGAACCCCGACATGTCGTCGCGGCAGACCCCAATCGCACGCTCCTGGCGTGATCTTGCAAGGCGGCTTCGAAGCTCAGGAATGGGCCCGTTTTTGTTGTTGTAGAGGGAACATCCCCTTGGGCGCCCGCTGTGTGCAATCGTCGCTGCGACCCAGATGCACTAAAAATCTTCACAAGAACATGCACCCGCAACTAGCTTCGCGCTCATAAATCAGAGTAATCCATACCTTTAGAATCGAATCATTGGAGCATTGCTCCGCGTATTCGGTCTGAGTAGACGCAAAAAGTCTGTAATCCGTACAACCGGATGACCATTGGGAGGATGCCAAGAATGGATGGGGCACGATATTGGGCGCGAACCAGCACCCTTATGTGGACGATGTTCACCTTGTGGGTGATTTTCAGTTTCGTCGTTCACATGTTTGTAGAAAAACTCAACACAATCACCGTTCTAGGCTTTCCCCTCGGCTTCTACATGGCCGCGCAGGGTTCGCTCGTCTTTTTCGTGATCATGCTGTTCGTGTTCGCCAAGCGACAGGACGTCATCGATCGTGAAGAAGGCGTGGCGGAAGATATGTGAGGGGGACGAACATGACGACTCAAACCAAAGCCGATAGCGGCAGTTTCATCAATAATCTCGGCAGAATCTACGGCATCTACACCGGCGGCTTCTTCGGCTTCGTGATCATTTTGGGCCTGTGCGAATACTTCGGCATGCCCAACCACCTGATCGGTTACGGTTTCGTGTTCCTCACGATCGGCGTCTATGCCGTCATCGGGGTGCTGTCGCGCACGGCGGACTCGGGCGAGTACTACGTTGCCGGCCGAACCGTTCCAGCCTTCTACAACGGCATGGCGACCGGCGCCGATTGGATGTCGGCGGCCTCGTTCATCGGCATGGCGGGCACGTTGTTCCTGCTCGGGTATGACGGGCTGGCATTCGTGCTCGGTTGGACGGGTGGGTTCGTGCTGGTTGCGATCCTGATTGCACCGTTCTTGAGGAAGTTCGGGGCCTACACGGTGCCCGACTTCTTTGCGGCGCGCTACGAAGGCAACCTGCCGCGTTTCCTCGCCGTCGTCGTGCTGCTGGCTTGCTCGTTCACTTACGTCGTCGCCCAAATCGTCGGCACGGGGCTGATCGCCCAGCGCTTCCTCAACATGGACTTCGAACTCGCCGTCTATGTCGGTCTCGGCGGTATTCTGCTGTGCTCGATGCTCGGCGGCATGAAGGCAGTGACCTGGACCCAGGTCGCGCAGTACATCGTGCTCATCGTCGCCTACCTGATCCCAGTGATCTGGCTGTCGGCCAAGAAGTACGGCATTCCTGTGCCACAGCTCACTTACGGTCAGGCGCTGGCCGACATCACGGCGCTCGAGAAAAAGATGGTGGCGGACGGCCTCGCTGTCGGTCTAAATCTGCAAACAGGCGCGGGTCTCAAGCCGCATACGACACCGTTCATCAATTACTCGCCGGCCAACTACTTCGCGTTGATCTTGTGCTTGATGGTCGGCACGGCTTCGCTGCCGCACGTCCTGATGCGCTACTTCACCACCCCGTCGGTGCGTGATGCGCGCAAGTCGGTCGCTTGGTCGCTGCTCTTCATCTTCCTCCTCTACTTCACGGCGCCGGCCTATGCGGCATTCGCGAAACTCGAAGTGTATTCGCTGATCGCCAAGAAGACGTCGATCGGCGACCTGCCGCAGTGGATCTACACCTGGGGCAATGCCGAACTCGTCTCGGTGTGCGGCAAGTTTGCGAAGATCAAGGCCGACGTGATCGCCACCTGTCAGGCGATAGCGGGGCATCCAGGTTTTCTGCGTCATCAGGACTTGGGCCTCAACCCCGACGCCATCGTGATCTCGACACCCGAGATCGCAGGCCTGCCGTACGTCATCTCCGGCCTCGTTGCGGCCGGCGGTCTGGCGGCGGCACTATCGACTGCTGACGGATTGCTGCTCGCCATCGCAAACGCACTCAGTCACGACCTCTACTACAAGACCATCTCGCCGATGAAGCGAGGACTGCGCTGGACGCTCAACGGGTTGGCCGTCCTGGCGGCGCTCTATGGCCTCTACTGGCTGTTTGCGACCGGTGCGCCAATCGCTGGCGTCGTACGACGAGACGTCTTGCTCGGCATTGTCGTGGCTGTCGTCCTGGGTATTACGGCGATGGTCTGGAATAAGTCAGACGAGATTGGCAAGCGCCTGCTCGTCTCACGGGTCCTGCTATTGGTCGTGGCGGCGTTCGCGGCAGCAACGGCGGCCACGCGTCCCGCCGACATCGTCGCGATGGTGGCTTGGGCGTTCTCCCTGGCCGCCGCCGGCATCTTCCCGGCGTTGGTTCTGGGCGTGTGGTGGAAGGGTGCAACGCGGGCAGGCGCCATCTGGGGCATGATCGTCGGCTTCCTGCTCTGCCTGTTCTACCTCGTCACGACGCGGTATTGGCCCCACATCGGCGTCCAGTACTTCGGAATGTCGTCGCTGCTCAACCCAGTGACCGGCAATCCGTTGATCTCGTCCGCCGATATGATCAAGCACCTGGCCGATCCGAAGATCGCGAACGGTCCGGTTCTGATTAGTAACCCGTTGGCCTCGAGGGTTGGTTGGTTCAACATCAACAACATCTCCTCGGCGCTGTTCTCACTGCCGATCGGCATGGCCACGATCTGGATCGTGTCCAAGTTCAGCCAAGCACCCTCGGCAGAGGTCTCCGCCATGGTCGACGAAGCCCGCCGGCCCAAAGGCGAGCAGATCTACAAGGAGAGCGGTGCGGCCGTAGCGCACTGAGCACAGTCTGCCGCAATGGCCAGACAAAAAGCGGGCGGGGCCTTTTGCGCCCCGCCTTTTCTCTAGGAAAACAGTGTTTTTAACCGGAGAGGGCTGCACGTCGCCATGAACCTTCAGGACAGCTTTCTGGCCCACTGGTATTATCACCTGCCCAACCTCGCCATGGCCGCGATGATCTACACTTTAGCCGGGCGCTGGGTGCTCGAGCTGTTCTTCGCCAAGCGACCCGATGCCGTCATCCTGCAGGTCTTTCGCAGCGTCACCGACCCCCTCCTTCGACTGGTGCGGCTCGTGACACCGCAAATCGTGCCCAATGGGGTGATTATCGTTTTTGCTGCGGTTTGGCTGTTGGCGCTGCGGATGATGTGGTTTCTCACCTGCGTCGCCTTCGGCATGCGCCTCAAGATCGGAGGCTGAGCGATGGCCGACGACCTGCTGGAACGCGAACAGACGATGCAGCGTGACGTGCTGCTGGTGGCCACTGCCGCCACGTCCCTCCTCAACGGGCAGTCGTGGTCGCCACTTTTCGATCCCGTTTTTTTTCTGATGCGCCCGTTCGTGGCTCAAATCGTGACGAGCCCGCTCATCCTGTTTTATTTGAGTTCGGTTTTCGTCTCGCTGATGACCTTGCTGATTGCCGGCATTCCAGCCGCACTCTACGAGCGTTTTCGCGGCGAAACGCAGAGCAGTCCCATGTCGATCGGGATTTGGTTCGTGACCACCGCGCTGCTATCCTACCCCTCCATTTCGAATTTCTTCTCCGATCTGTGAACCGACGACGCTAGGTCGTGCAGGTATGCTGGAGCGTATCGAACAGGTGGCGCACTTCTCCGTCGGTCGCGGATGCGGCTTTGCTGCGATCGGCATATTGACGTTCTTCGTGGGTCTGTCGTTCGATCTGGCGCTCGCGTTGAAGAGTGCGGGCGTCCTCGGCCTCATTGTGTGCTTCGTTTTATTGGGGAAGGCCCAGCGCGCCCGCACGCAGCCCTACAAGCGCACTGAAGTCTGGATCCTGCTGAAACCGCAAGAACGGCCTCGCGCCGAGATCGCCCAGCAGTTGATCGGCACCGTTCTGCGCGAAACCTATTTCTCCTTCGCGCTGCATGCCGCGATCTTTTCCGCCCTGTCCCTGGCCAGTTCTCTCGCCTTTCACCTTCTGCGCGCGGCCTGAGCGAATTTGGCCTGGTGAGCGGCCGCGGTTAACCGTTTCCTGGCATGATGCCAGCCTTGGCATTCGTTTTCGTCCTGGCGAGGAGCACGCATGAGCAGCGCCGACTTTGATCTCGTCGTCATCGGCGGCGGCATCAACGGCTGCGGAATTGCCGCCGATGCGGCGGGGCGCGGCCTGCGGGTGCTGCTCGCGGAACGCGATGATTTGGCGTCGGGCACATCGTCGGCGTCGTCGAAACTGGTGCACGGCGGACTGCGCTACCTCGAACACTACGACTTTCAGCTGGTGCGCGACTCCCTGATCGAGCGCGAGGTGCTGCTGGCCATTGCCCCGCATATCGTGTGGCCTCTGCGGTTCGTGCTGCCCCATGGGCCGGGATCGCGGCCGGCATGGCTGATCCGCGCCGGTCTGCTGCTTTACGATTTGCTCGCGCGCCGGCGCGTCATTCCTCGCTCGCGCAGCATCGATCTGGGCACGGATCCGGCGGGGCGGCCGTTGCGCGAGGGTCTGTCGCGGGGGTTCGCTTACTGGGACTGCTGGGTCGACGATGCGCGCCTCGTCGTGCTCAACGCGCGGGCGGCCGCTGACCGTGGCGCTGATATTCTGACCCGCTCCCCCGTCGTGGGCATCGAGCCGGACGGCCACTTCTGGCGCGTGCGGATCGCCGGCCCCGATGGGGAGCGTGCGGTTCTCGCTCGCACCCTCGTCAATGCGGCGGGGCCCTGGGTGAACCGGGTGGCGTCGCTCTTCGCCGCGCCGCGCATCACGTCACATCCACCTTTGCGCCTCGTCAAAGGCAGCCACATCGTCGTGCCGCGCGTCGCCGGGGCTGACGATGCCTATCTGTTGCAGAACCCCGACGGTCGGGTGGTTTTCGCCCTGCCGTTCGAAGAACGCTTCACGCTCATCGGCACCACCGATGTCGCGTTTACCGGTGACCCAGCCACGGTGGCGATCGATGCGGCAGAGGAGGCCTATCTCCTGGACGTGGCGTCGCGCTGGTTTCGACAGCCGATCACAGCGGGCGAAATCGTCTGGCGCTTTGCGGGCGTGCGCCCCCTCTACGATGACGCCAGCGCCGACCCGTCGGCCGTCACGCGCGATTATCGGCTGGAGCTGTCGGCTGGCGGGACGACGCCGCCTCTGTTGACGATCATGGGCGGCAAGATCACCACATATCGGCGTCTCGCCGAGGAGGCCATGGATCGGCTTGCGCCCCATTTGGCGCGGTGCGGGCCGGCGTGGACGGCCGGCGCGCCGCTGCCGGGCGGCGCTATCGAGGGCGGCGACCTCGGAGCGTTCATCGCTGGGCTGTCGGCGCGGTATCCCGGCCTACCCCACACCATGCTGGATCAGCTCGCCCGTCGCCATGGCAGCGAAATTGCCACTGTACTGGCCGGCGCCAAGACGCCAGCCGATCTGGGAGACGACCTGGGGGGTGGTCTCACCGCGCGCGAGGTGGCCTATTTCCGCGACCATGAGTGGGCCCGCACGGCGGAAGACGTGCTGTGGCGGCGCACCAAGGTGGGGCTGCACTTGACGCCCGACGCGCGTGAAACGGCGGCGCGCGCCATCGAGCGCATTCTGGCGGCCTGATCAGTTCGCCGGTTGGCGCTTGGCCATGAAAGCCAGCCGCTCGAACAGATGCACATCCTGCTCGTTCTTGAGCAGCGCACCGTGCAGGGGCGGAATGAGCTTCTTGGGGTCGCGTTCCCGCAGAATTTCGGGACCGATGTCTTCGTTCATGAGGAGCTTCAACCAGTCGAGCAGCTCCGATGTCGAGGGCTTCTTCTTGATGCCGGGTACCTCGCGCACGTCGTAGAAGACCTTGAGTGCATCCGAGACCAGCATGCCTTTGAGGCCGGGGAAATGAACGTCCACGATCCGGCGCATGGTTTCGGGATCGGGGAACTTGATGAAGTGGAAGAAGCAGCGGCGCAGGAAGGCGTCCGGCAGCTCTTTTTCGTTGTTCGAGGTGATCATGACGATCGGCCGCTGCTGCGCTTTGATCGTCTCACCGGTCTCGTAGACGTAGAACTCCATGCGATCGAGTTCCTGCAACAGATCGTTGGGGAACTCGATGTCGGCCTTGTCGATTTCGTCGATCAGCAGCACGGGGCGCTGGCCGTGGGTGAAGGCCTCCCACAGCTTGCCTTTGCGAATATAGTTTTTGATGTCCTTGACGCGCTCGTCGCCGAGTTGGCTGTCGCGCAGGCGCGAGACGGCGTCGTACTCGTAGAGGCCCTGGTGCGCCTTGGTCGTCGATTTGATGTGCCACTCGATCAGCGGCGCGCCGAGCGCTTTGGCGACCTCGATGGCGAGCACGGTCTTGCCGGTCCCCGGCTCCCCCTTGATCAGCAGCGGGCGCTCGAGTGTGATCGCCGCGTTGACTGCGACCTTCAGGTCGTCGGTTGCGACATAGGACTTGGTGCCAGTGAATTTCATCGAAAAGCCTCAGATGTCCGGACAGCACAAAACCGGCGCAGGTTATGTGCTCGCGCGCCGACCAGCAACACCCGATTGTGCGGCATCGGAGCCACCGAGATGGACCGCGCTGATCATGCGTTGGCGCTCAGGTTCTCGCAAACATCGCCCGCAGGCGCGCTGCCCACGGCTCGACGGCGGGACGCAGAGCGTGCCAGACCTGTCGTGCCCGCCGCTTGATGCGCTCCTTGACGAGCCGCCCGAAGCGCCAGGCCCAGGACGCCCGCACCCGCGCGATGAGGGCGGCCTTCCACGGCATGATGGTCTCGTAGGTCCACGCGAACCACGCGAGGCGCATCAGGGCCGGCTGCGTGAGCTGAAAAATCCGCGCCACCAGCGCCGTTCCGACAATCTTGGCGCCGACGAAGAGGAGAGTTGCCAGGACGATCTGCCCATGTGCGATCAGCCAGAGCGACGCCAGCTTGAGGGGGAGGACCAGAAGGCTCGGACCCGCGAAGACGAGGAGCGCGGGATAGGGCGGCAAGGCTGTGATTCCGGCTTCCAGCCGCGCCACGGGGGCGAGCCGCGCCAACGACGCGAGCGCGGCGGCGAGCGGCCGCCAACCCCATTCCTCGAACACGATGATGACCGCAAGGATCGCTTCGAGGATGCGGGTGAGGACGAAGCGGACGGAGCGCAAACTACGGATGGCCGCGCGCGCCACCGAACCGGTCACAACGGTCGAGCGCAGGCCACCTGAGGGGCCGTTGCGCTGCTCACGCGGGGTGTCGGGCATGCGTCCTTTCCGTCCGCAGGGGCATCATGCGCCGCCCACGGACGTATATCGGTAGACCGCCCACACCGACAGTGACACGCCCAAAGCCGACAGCTCGAGTGCATTTATGGCAAACTCCTGCGGCAATCAAAGCATAGCCGACCCCGACAACATCTGCGTTGCGAGCCGCTTTAAGCATATGCGTCATGGACCTATCGGGCAGAACTTCGATGCGCTCGGAAAGTTCACTTTTTGGGTATGACCGCCATTAATGCGCTAACGCGGGACCTCTCTTAGAGGATGAACCTTCTAAGTTTGCTCACTTGTCGGACGAACCCTGCCTCACGCCAAATATAAATCCTCCTACCGTCAATATTGCGGCTATTAGTCGTTCAATGTACGGGCCGAATTCTTTCAGCCCTTGGAGTGAAGACCCTAAAATGCAAGCAAATAAAGCGGCTACGAGCCCGGCAATTATGGCTGCAGCAATGTTCAGTGAGGGGTTCGTCGAGCCTGTATATTTGCCAATCGACCCAAGATTGCGATCGTGTATTGCAAGTTGATGGTTGTTCGACATCGTTTGCTTTTTTTCATCAGCTGACGAAAAAAAGCCACCCTCCCCATCTGGCGTCGGGTTTCGTTCTACAGCAATCTTGCGGTTTGAAGTGGTCCCGCTTGTTCGGACAGATATTCCGCTTCGATGAGTGGATCGTCTGCCGGGGTTAAGCTGCCGAGCGGATCGGCAGCAGGTTCGTGTGCTCGAAGTACGCCTGATCGGGCGTCTGGTCGTCAAGGCTCGAG
>JANOHP010000218.1:0-18192 GCA_031406575.1 Hyphomicrobiales bacterium | reverse complement strand
CTCGAGCCTTGACGACCAGACGCCCGATCAGGCGTACTTCGAGCACACGAACCTGCTGCCGATCCGCTCGGCAGCTTAACCCCGGCAGACGATCCACTCATCGAAGCGGAATATCTGTCCGAACAAGCGGGACCACTTCATTGCT
The DNA here is from genome assembly GCA_031406575.1 of Hyphomicrobiales bacterium. Classification (GTDB taxonomy): domain Bacteria; phylum Pseudomonadota; class Alphaproteobacteria; order Rhizobiales; family Hyphomicrobiaceae. The sequence goes on along the minus strand of JANOHP010000218.1, from coordinate 18,047 downwards.
CCACTCCTCGACTCTACCCCTACCGGCTGAATGGTTTGCTACCAATTTAGAGTATTCATTCAGCATCTTTTTTAATTGCGCTGACCGACAACGTATCGATTGCGTTCGGTGCCACGATCGAGAACGCCATCGGCGGGTTCGGCAATGACGATAGACGTGGCAACGCGGCCCACAACCGGATGAGTGGTGGTGCAGGTAGCGACACTCTGCGGGGCTATGCCGGTAACGATTCCCTCTCCGGCAACGAAGGCAACGACGTGCTTCTCGGAGGCGAGGGCGCCGATACCCTGTTCGGGGGTGCAGGCAGAGACGAGCTCTACGGCTACTCGTTCCATACGAGCGAAGAATTTTCTTCGTGGGGCGATCACCTATTCGGCGGTGAAGGCGACGATTACATGTCGGGCGGCAATGGCCTCGATACGCTATGGGGCGGCGACGGATTTGACATCATGCTCGGCGGCGCCGACCTCGATGACATGCACGGCGAGGCGGGCAATGACCGCTTGTCTGGGGGCGATGGCGACGACAAGCTCTATGGTGGGGCGGGCAATGATATCCTGGAAGGTGGCCGTGGTGGCGATCTTCTCACCGGCAACGGCGACGCGCCGGATGCGCCGATCGTCATGATGAAGACGGGCGTCTCCACCGCGCTCCGCGAAGTTGATGGTAAGGTCAGAGCCGCCCATGGCCTTTTTACCCCCCTACTGCGCCCAGAACTCCACGAAAGCATACCCCGACGACGTGGCCTTGCGGTCGAATATTCGCGAGCGGTAGCTGACCTGAATTTCTTTGATGGGTTTGGCTTTGAGGGTCGGCACGGTGTAGCCTGAGCCGGCTTCGATGGCTTTGCCGACGTCGACGACGTCGGTGGAGTTGTCGGAGTAGATGATCGTCAGCTTGTTCAGCGTGATGGCGCGGTCTTTCACGTCGAGGCGGATGCGGTTGAAGCCGCGATTGCGGTGGACCATGACGGTGTCGGTCTCGTAGCCCAGCCCCTTCTTGACGGAGATGAACTTCGGCTGCTGGCCGCCCAGATAGAGCCAACCGCGATTGGGGCCGTGCTTGAAGGCTTCGCCTGCGTAGCTGATCTGTCCCGGCCGCATGTTCGACGGCATGGGTGCGAACCACCCTTCCGCGTACTCGCCGTAGACTTCGACGCGCGCCTGGCCACGGAAGCTCGGCTTCGATCGGTAGACGAGCTGGATTTCCTTGATGAAGCGGTCGCCCTTCAACGCGAACCACTTGGTGCGCGCATTGGCCGGAATATTCGCCTCGACCGCCAGGACATCGGGCTCACCGTTGGAATAGATCACCCGCAGCTCGGTCATGAAGATGTCGTTGTCGAACACGCGCAGACGGATCTTGTCGAACTTGCCCAGTTCCGTGCCGACGCGGATCACGTCACGATCGGTGCCGAAGCTCACGCTCTGCACGCCGAACAGCACATCGCCGCCGGCCGCATCCGGTCCCGAGGGTGGGGGTATGACAACAACTGAGGACGCCCCGCTGCCGTCGCGTGACGCCACAGGCGTGACCATCTCGCTGGGCCTTCTGGCACCCGGACCCACCGCGACATCGGCCGGCGTTCGCTTCGCCCGCGCCGCACGCTCCGTCGTCACGCCGACGATGCGAAGGCGAGCGTGTTGTTTTTCACCCGTCGCTTGGTAATGGACGACCACCTCGTCGATGAATTTCTCGGGGCCGTAACCGTTCTCCGGTCCGATCACGCGGGTGCGAGAATTGAATGTGTTGAGCTTGGTAGGGCTACCGCGATCCTCGATGTGCTTGGAGCCGTCGGCGTAATTGATTTCCACCTTGGCTATTTCGACGGACGTGCCGTCCAGCGCATAGATGCGCACGCCGCGGAAGCGTCCGACAATGTCGGTGGTATCGATTTCATCGGGTTCGGAAATGGCGCGGGAGGATTTGTCTTCCCAGAAGAGCGCCTCGATCGTCTCGGCGCTGGCCGGTGAGACCAGCCCGAGCGCCAACATCGCGAGCGCCACCTGAACGAATTTGCGCAGCATAATCCACTCCCCTCGACAGTTGGAAAACGACGCACAACTTCCAGAGTTGTGTAGCCTACCCAGCAGTGCCAAAAAAGGCTATTCGCCCTGCGGACGGCGGGGATGTGAACGGGAGCGCGAGTTGTTGCTCCCGAGCAACTGAAGCGATATGCAACGGCACTGAGTGCGCGTGTTGTCGTCGCGTTGCGGCTCATCAACTGGAATTTTTCCGCAGCAGGGATACCCCGATGGCTATTGCCCAGAGCGAGCACAAGGCAGGCGATGTCGCAACCGCGATATCAATTCTGCGGCAGCGGTTGGGGGATCGGGTGCAAACGGGCGAGGCTCTGCGTCGCCAACATGCGCACACGCTGACGTGGCTGCCCAATCAGCCGCCCGACGCCGTCGTGTGGCCGCTGTCGACGCAGGAGGTCTGCGACATCGTGCAGATCGCCTCGACGCATCGCGTGCCGCTCATTCCCTTCGGCGCGGGCACCTCGCTCGAGGGACACGTCAACGCGCCGCACGGAGGACTGTCGCTCGACTTCGGCCGCATGAACGACATTCTCGCCGTCAACGACCGTGACCTGGATGCCGTGGTGCAGCCCGGCGTGTCGCGTCGCCAGCTCAACGAATACCTGCGCGATATGGGCTTGTTCTTCCCGGTCGATCCGGGTGCCGAGGAAGCCACCATCGGCGGCATGGCGGCTACGCGTGCCTCGGGCACGACGGCGGTGCGCTACGGCACCATGCGCGACAACGTCCTCAACGTGACCGCCGTGATGGCCGATGGTTCGATCGTGCGCACGGCGAGCCGCGCCCGCAAATCGTCGGCGGGCTACGATCTGACGAAGCTGATGGTCGGCTCGGAAGGCACGCTCGGCATCATGACGGAGCTGACGGTGCGCCTGTACGGCATTCCCGAGTGCGTGATCGCAGCGGTCTGCCCGTTCGAAACGCTGGAGGGCGCGGTCAACTCGGTCATTCAGGCGATCCAACTCGGACTCGGCCTCGCGCGCTCGGAACTGTGCGACGAGATCCTGATCGCGGCAATGAACAAGCACGCCAAGTTGTCGCTCGAGGAGCGGCCGACCTTGTTCCTCGAATTCCACGGCACCGAAGTCGCTGTGCGCGACCAGATCACCCGCTTCGAGGAGATCGCGCGCGCCGAGGGCGCCATCCGCTTCGACTGGGCCGAGCGGGAGGAAGACAAGCGCAAGTTGTGGAAAGCGCGCCACGAGGGGTATTGGGCGATCAAGAGCGCCTATCCCGGCCGCGAGGCGTTGGCGACCGATGTGTGCGTGCCGATTTCACGGCTGACCGAGTGCATTCGCGAAACGCAAGCCGACATCAAGAGCAGTGGTCTCGTCGCCGCCGTCATCGGCCACGTGGGGGACGGCAATTTCCACACCCAGCCGATGTTCGATATGGGCAACCCCACCGAAGTTGCAGCCATCGAGGGCTTCCTGAAGCGGCTCGCCGAACGGGCGCTGGCCATGGACGGCACCTGCACCGGGGAACACGGCGTCGGCCAGGGCAAGATGAAATATCTCGCCGCCGAGCACGGCGCCGGGCACGCCGCCATGCGCGCCATCAAGCACGCGTTCGATCCTCTCGGCATCCTCAACCCCGGCAAGATCATCGGGGCCTAGAGAGTTTCTGCTCCTCACAGTACCGAAGCTTGCCGACACTCCCCCATTACAGCGAGACACACCGCCATGTCCCTTCCGCCCGTGAACCGTGCCCGCCTGATCGAAATCATCAAGGCCCGGTCGGTCGAGACTGGCCGTGAGTTCAAGCTGGCGTCGGGGCGCATGTCGGACTTCTACTGCAACCTCAAGCCGACGATGATGGACCCCGAGGGCGCCTATCTCATCGGCGCGCTCGTAGCCGACGCGATTGTCCCCGGTGAGGCCGATCTCGTCGGTGGTCTCGAAATGGGCGCGGTGCCCATCGCCACCGCCGTCGCAACCATGAGTTTCGCGCGCGGCCAACCACTGCCCGCGTTCTTCGTGCGCAAGGCCGCCAAAGAACACGGCACCCGCAGCGTCATCGAGGGCCTGAACCGGGGCGCCACGCTCGCTGGCAAGCGCGTCGTCATCGTCGAAGACGTCACGACGACAGGCGGCTCATCCGCCAAAGCCATCGAGGCCGTCCGCGCCGACGGCGCCACCGTCGTCCGCGTCATCACGATCGTCGACCGCCAAGAAGGCGCCGCCGATACGTTCCGCATACTGGGCGTGCCGTTCACGGCGCTGATCGTGGCGGCGGAGTTGCGGTAGGGGGAGGTGGCGAGAGTGTGTGCAATTGCGCAGCCACACCGCCGCCTTTCACGCCACCTCGCGACCCCCCCCTCACCGCGCAAAATCGACGAGCCACATCGCGATACCCGGCCAGTAGTACAGCATGATCAGGCAGATCACCTGAATGACCATGAACTGGCCCATGCCGTGGTAGATCGTGCCGATCGACCATTGCGGCACGACGCTCTTCAAGTAGTACGCCGACATGGCGACGGGTGGACTGAGATAGGCCGTCTGCAGATTGACGGCGACCATGGTGCCGAACCAGATCATCGTGTCGGCCTTGCTCATGCCGAAGTTCAGCTTCTCGACCACGGGGATGAACAGCGGCAGGAACACGAGCACGATCACCAGCCACTCGAAGGGCCAGCCCAGCAAGAAGATCACGGCCATGATCAGCCAGAATTTTCCCGCGTCGCCCATGGGAATTTCGAGCAGAAGGTTCGCAAGGACCGTCGCAGAGCCGAGCTTGGTGAAGACTGCTCCAAAGACGTTGGACGCAATCGCCAGCATCATCACCATGCCGGTCGTGATGGCCGTACTGGTGATCGCTCCTTTTATGGCGGACATGGTGAGTTTGCCGTAGCACGCGGCGAGCAGGACGGCCCCGATTGCGCCGCACGCTGCGGCCTCCGTGGATGTCGCCATGCCCGCGACGATCACACCGAGTGTGGCGAATGTCAGAACGGTAACGGGAACAATCCCGATGACGACTTCTTTGAAGATCACCCAGCGGTCCGTAATCCGTTCCTCGAGGGGGACGGGTGGTCCCAGCGACGGGGTGATATAGCTGCGGATCATGCAGTAGGCGATGTACATTCCCGCCAGCAAGAAGCCGGGTCCGAACGCTGCCGCGTACAGCAGGTTCACGGGCACGCCCATGGTCGGTCCCATGACGATGAGCATTACGCTGGGCGGAATGAGGATGCCCAGTGTGCCGCCAGCGGTAATGGCGCCCGCAGACAGTCTCGCGTCGTAGCCAGCCTTGATCATCATGGGACCAGCCATGATGCCCAGCATCGTCACGGACGCGCCGACGATCCCTGAGGCAATGCCGAACAAAGTCGCCGTCAACAGCACCACCAGATAAAGCGCCCCGCGCATCCCTGCGAGCATATGGCGAAACGAGGTGAACAGGCGCTCCATCAATCCCGCCTGATCGCACATGTACCCCATGAAGATGAAGGCGGGCACCGATGCGAGAATGTCCTCCTTCATCGTTCCCCAAATCTGGAGGTAGGACAGATCGAAGGTCTGTTGCCATCCCAGGCCAAAGCCGCCGAAGACCAGCGCCAGGAACAGCAATGTGAAGGAAATCGGAAATCCGACGAAGATGATGGCAACCATGCTCGCGAGCATGAACATGCCGAGAATTTCATTGGCGTCCATGCGATCAGACCTCGATCTTCTCGTGCTTCACGAGAAGCTTTCCAGAGCGAACGGCCCAGACGCTTTTCATCAGCTCGGACACGCCCTGGAGAAACAGCAAGCCGCACGCGAACGGGATGACGGCGCGCAGCGGCCAGATGATCGGTTGCCAAGCACCGGAGTTCGATCGTTCGTCGATCCCCATCGAGTAGATGAAGTCGTCCCAGCTCGACCAGCCGAGGATCGCCATGGTCGGGAGGAACAAGAAAACAAAAGCGCAGGAATCGATGAGGCCCTTGGTTCTGTCGGAGAACTTGTCCCACAGGATATCGGTACGCACATGGGCGCCTTGTTGAAGCGCATAGGAGCCGGCGAGCATGAACAGGGCGCCGAAGGACAGCGTGGTGACATCGAGCGCCCAAATTGTCGGATCTTTCAGGACGTAGCGGCTGAAGACCTCATAGACGTTGGGCACCAGGAGAAGCGGCACGAAAATGAAGGACATGCCGATACCGATTGTCTCGGTAAACCAGTCGATGGCTCTTATGACGCGCAGATAACCCGCTGGTGGCTCGGTCATTAGCCGCTCGAAGGAATTCAATTTCGCATCTCCGAATGTCTCTCAGTCGATCGGCAGGCACCCGATCCACGCATCGTCGGGCCACACAGGTTGCGGCTCGGCCCCGACCCTCGTTTTCCGTCTGCTCGTGCGAGGTGCGGCTCGCCCCGACTCCGCATGGGGGGAAGCTGCACTTGTTTCAAGTGGACACTTTGCCCATCAATCGGGGTCATAGGTAGAAAATCGCTTTTTTCCTCGTTTCGACGAGACCATGCGTGCCCCAACGACAGTCACGGTTGGCGAGCGGTGTTCCGATGCCTCCCCGACGCTACCCCCGTGGGTGGGCCAATTCCACCCCACTGCTTCCCGGACGCTGCGCTCCGTGCGCGCGGCGAGCCGGGATCGCGGTGCATGAAGTCTGTCGATCCAGAAGCGCTCCCAACCACCGCGCCTCCTGCACCGCCGTGATCCCGGTTCGGGGCCCGCGCGCGCACCGCCCGGGAAACTGGAAGTCGGAGCACACACCATCCTTGACGCGCCGCCACCAGCGACCTCTTGTGGCGCGCCCATGTGCCCGGCCTGTCGGCGCATCGAATGGACCGCTTCTCGGATGCGTGCTCTCTCGTCCTCGATTGAAAGCCTCGTCGGTTGGCGCCGAACCCTCGTCGCGGCACTCGCCGGCGCCGTGTCGGTGCTGGCGATGGCGCCGTTTTTTCTGTGGCCCGTGCTGTTCGTGACGCTGCCGGTTTTGGTTTGGCTGATCGACGCGCAGTGTGCACGAAGCGACGGAGCTGCCACGGCCCCTCACAGCGTCGACCTCTCGTCCGCAACAGCTCATCGCACCTGCGCTCTGCGCCGCGCCCTGCACCATCCCACCGCCCGCGCGGGCGTCATCGGCTGGTGGTTCGGGTTCGGCTATTTCGTGCCGGGCCTCTTCTGGATCGGCGAAGCGTTCCTCGTCGAAGCCGAGAAGTTCGCCGTCCTGCTGCCGTTCGCCGTGACGCTGCTGCCGGCGGGCCTCGCGCTGTTCTGGGGTGCTGCCACCGCCGCCGCCTCGCTCGTCCGGGCACCGGGCCTGCCGCGCATTCTGGCGTTGGCGCTCGCCCTATCCGCCACCGAGTGGCTGCGCGGTCATGTGCTCAGCGGTTTTCCCTGGAACATTCTGGGCTATGCGTTGACGTGGCCACTACCGTTCATGCAATCGGCGGGCGTGTTGGGCATCTACGGTTTGACGCTGCTGGCCGTGCTGGTGTTCACCGCGCCCGTCGTGCTTGCGGACGATGTTGCACGAGGTCGCCTGACAGTGCGCTGGCGGACGACGGGCATCCTCTTGGCCGCCGTGCCGCTGTTGATCCTCACCGCGTTCGGCGCCTGGCGTCTCAGCACGGACGCGGGGGCGTCCGACAGCACGTTTCGCGTGCGCATCGTGCAGCCCAGCATTCCACAGCGCGAGAAATGGCGGCCCGAAAACCAGCAGCGCATCTTTTCCGAACACATCGCCCTATCCCTGCGCAACGGCGCAGGCCAAGAGGACGGCGCCATAGACATCCACTTGATCGTCTGGCCGGAAGCGGCGATGCCGTTCTTGCCCTTGCAGTCGCCGGGCGTGCTCACCGCCATTGCCAACATGCTGCCGGAGGGAGCACACCTGCTCTCGGGCACGCTGCGCCTCGAAGAAGCCGTGCCCGGCGCACCTGCCGGCTCGGCCGCCGCCCAGCGCCGCGTGTTCAACAGCCTCATCGCCTTCGACAGCGATGGCCGCGCCAGCGCCATCTACGACAAGATCCACCTCGTGCCCTTCGGCGAATATCTGCCGCTGCAGTCATTCCTGGAAGCCATCGGCCTGGAACAACTCACGCGGCTGCGCGGCGGCTTTGCGTCGGGCGTCACGCCACGACCACTCATGTTATTGCCGGGTGCCCCGACCCTCGGGCCGCTGATCTGCTACGAGGCGATTTTTCCCCGCGCTATCGTGCAGGGTCACGAACGGCCGGCCGCGCTCGTCAATGTCACCAACGACGGCTGGTTCGGCAACACCACCGGGCCGCGCCAGCATCTCCATCAGACGCGTGTGCGCGCCGTGGAAGAAGGCCTGCCGATCCTGCGCGCCGCCAACAACGGCATCTCTGCCGTCATCGATGCCCGCGGTCGCATGATTGCCCGCCTCGAACTCGACACCAAGGCCAGCGTCGACGCGCCCCTGCCCGCAGCTGTGGCCCCACCGATTTATGCGCGCTTCGGTGATCTGCCTTTCTGGATCACGTGGCTGATAGGACTTGCCGCACTGATCTCAGTGCGACATTTCGGACTCCGGTCGATGCGCACCCAGTAGGTGTCTGGCCTTTGACCTGACACCGTCGGCACGGCGTCTTTTGCGCACCCTCCGCCGCAGGTCGTGCGGAGCCACGAACCCAGTCGCCATTTGTCGCAACCCTTGACCCCTCGGCACAAAGTCTGCGAAGAGACCCCGCAACATTCCGTACATCGCCTCATCAGGGGGTCCACGTGGCACGCAAGAATTTTCTGTTCACCAGTGAATCGGTGTCCGAAGGTCACCCCGACAAGGTCAGCGACCAAATTTCGGACGCGATCCTCGACGCGTTTCTCGAAAACGACATCAAGCTCGGCATCGCCGACAAGAGCGCGGTCAACACGCGCCTGGGCTGCGAAACGCTGGTCACGACCGACAAAGTCGTCATCGCCGGTGAGGGACGCGGACAAGCGCCGTTCTTCACGGTGTACGACAGCCATCAACACGCCGGCAGCCGGGAAGCCCGCATCAACCGCGAGATGATCTGCGACATCGCGCGCGGCGTCATCAAGGACATCGGCTACGATCAGGTCGGCTTCTCCTTCCACGGCGCCGATATCGAGGTGTTGCTGCACGGCCAGTCACCCGACATCGCCATGGGCGTCGACGAGCGCCAGGGCGAAGAAGGCGCTGGCGATCAGGGCATGATGTTCGGCTTCGCGTGCACTGAGAGCGAGGTGTACGAGAAGAACTCCTTCATGCCAGCGCCGATCTATTTCTCACACAAGGTGCTGAAAGTTCTGTCGGACCAACGCCGCTCGGGCAAGCTCGGCGATCTGCTTCCTGACGCCAAGAGCCAGGTCACCGTGCGCTACGAAGATGGCCGCGCCGTCGGCTGCGCCAAAGTCGTGGTCTCGACCCAGCACCAGAAAGCCAATGGCAAGGGCAAAGACTACACACCCGAGATGGTGCGGGACATGATCGGCGATGCCGTCGCCTCGGCGCTGCCCAAGGGCTGGATGCCCAAGAGCGGATCGGATTTCCTGGTCAACCCGACCGGGAATTTCGTCGTCGGTGGCCCCGATGGCGACTGCGGCCTCACGGGACGCAAAATCATCGTCGACACCTACGGCGGCTATGCCCCGCACGGCGGCGGCGCTTTCTCCGGCAAGGACCCGACCAAAGTGGACCGGTCGGCAGCTTATGCGGCGCGCTACCTCGCCAAGAACGTCGTTGCAGCCGGCCTTGCCGAGCGCTGCATGATCCAGGTCGCCTATGCCATCGGCCGACCCGAGCCGATGTCGCTCCTCGTCGACACGCAAGGCACCAGCCTGCACGGCGCCGACCTCGACGCGGAACTCGAAAAGGTTCTGGCCGAACTCTTCCCGCTGCGGCCTACCAACATTCGCCGTAAGCTCGACCTCAACAAGCCGATCTACAAGCGCACCGCCGCTTACGGCCACTTCGGCCGCGCCCCGGAAGCCGATGGCGGCTTCTCGTGGGAGCGCACGGATCTGGCCGCAGACATCAAGAAGGCGATTGGTTGAGGCGGGAAACTGCGGCCGGCAACGTCGCGCCGCTTTCGTCCAATCCCTTCCGTCCACTCCCTTCGTCATTCCGGAAACGTGAGGCCCCTTGGCCGAGCGTTGTCCGGGACCCAGCGTCAGATATGTGCGCCGCATTCGATATTGACCACTCCCAATCCCGGCGTTTACTCAACGCCCCCGCCGTGCGACGCTCGTTCTCACATTCAGCGGGCTCACGCCCGCGCTGCCTTCACCTGGAGGATCACATGTTTTCTCACGTCATGATCGGCGCCAAAGACATCGCCGCATCGAAGAAGTTCTACGATGCCATCTTGGGCGCGCTGGGCATTCCAGCCGGCACGCCCGACGACAAGGGTCGCGTCTTCTGGCGCACGAAAACGGGCGTCTTCGGCATCACGCCACCGATCGACGGTAAGGCCGCAACCCACGCCAACGGCGGCACCATCGGCTTTGCCTGCGACAGCCCGGAAGTGGTGCAAGCCTGGCACGCAGCCGGCGTCGCCAATGGCGGCACCGCGATCGAAGACCCACCGGGCGTGCGCCCCGGCGGTAAAATGGTGCTCGCATATCTGCGCGACCCTGCCGGTAACAAACTCTGCTGCCTGCATCGGATGTGATGGCCAGACGCTGCACTCGCGATCACGGCGCGAGTTTGAACTCCTGACCGCGCACTCGACATGCGCGGTTCGCGCAATTCCCTTTCCACGTCATTCCCGCGACGGCGGGAACCCACGACACGGTGTCGGTCGCGCGACGTGGTGTTCGCCACACCCGTCCCGCTGAATTCGCTGCACATAGGGCGCTGAATGCCGATGATGTTCGGTCGCGCTTTGATGCGCCCGTTCGTGTCACCTCGAAGAGCCGTGGGTTCCCGCCGTCGCGGGAATGACGTTGAGATTGTAGAGCTGTCGAGCGCATCGGCGCCGCGTGCACCACGCGGCACGCAGCACGCGGCACGCACCCTCGTTGCAAGACCTCGGACACCCCGTGACCCACCCCGACCCCGACGACATTATTGAACTGCGATCTTTCGGGCGTCGTCACGGTCGAAAACTGTCGGCGCGGCAGACGGGGTTGCTCGAGCACCTGTTGCCGACCCTCAACCTGAACCTGGACGCACCCGTGCCTGAGGCACTGACAAGCCTCTACCCGCCCGGCGCGCGCGAGGTTTGGCTCGAGATCGGCTTTGGCGGTGGTGAGCATTTGCTCTGGCAGGCTCAGCACAACCCGAACGTCGGCCTCATCGGCTGCGAACCGTTCGAAGAGGGCGTGGTCAAGGTGCTGACCGGCATCGAGGACAACCACCTCGCCAACATCCGCCTGTGGCCCGACGATGGCCGCGCGGTGTTGCGCTGGCTACCACCCGCCAGCATCGCGCGCGCTTTCGTGCTGTTCCCCGACCCCTGGCCGAAAAAGAAGCACCAGAAGCGCCGTCTTCTGTCCGCAGCCACGCTCACGATGATCGCGCGCGTCCTGAAGCCCGGCGGCACCCTACGTATTGGCACCGATATCCCGGACTATGTGCGCACCATCTTCATGGCGCTGGCCGAAGTCCCCCAGCTTCATTGGACGGCACGTAGCGCCGCCGACTGGCGCCACCGCCCCAGCGACTGGCCCCAAACCCGCTACGAACAAAAAGCCCACCGCGAAGGCCGCACGAGCTGCTTTCTCCAGTTCGAACGGGGTGTAGCCGCCCCCCATTTCCCAACACCGCGCGCCCCCACTGGCTTGCCTGACACCACGCCCCCTCCCTGCCCTGCTTCCCGGAGGCCGCGCCCGTGGCGTGGCCATCCGGGATCACGGCGGTGCAAGGAAATTATGACAGGTCCAGCTCCCAACTGCGGATCACAGCAACGGCGCAGTCGAACCTCTCCTCCCCCACGCGATCCCGGCTCTCGCGGGCGCTCGACCGGGAAACAGTAGGAAGACCGATCACCTCTTCCGGCCAGGCTTGGGCAGCGAGCCGTAATACAGCGCCAGCGCGCGAAGCTCATCATCGCTCAGGGACTGCGCCACGGAGGCCATCGCCTGATTGGGGCGCGCGCCGGTGCGGTAATAATCCATCGTCTCGATGAACGCGTCAGCGAGCCAGCCGGTGATCGAGGGGATGCCGTTGTCCACCCCGTCGATGCGATGGCAGGTGCTGCACTCGCGCGCCAAGTGGCGGCCCAGCGCCATGGATTTGGCACCTTCTGCCCCCGCCGAGTGCGGCCAAGCACCCGATAGCCCCACCAGGACCAGGGTCATCGCCCATCCACGCCGCAAACTCCATATTCCCATCTTCACGGCCCCCAACTTCGCGCCCCAAATCCGGTGAAAGCCGGAATTGGTATGCCTATTTATCCCCGTCAGCGCGTAATGGCATAAACTGCCCGCAGCATTCGAGGCAATACCGCCCCGACACCGATAACAGAGTAAACCGACGTTAATGCTACTCGTTCAATATCCGCCCATCGAGGGCTCGAGGAGAAGCGGTCATGGCTGAGCTGATCTTTCTGGCAGCGTGCACGGGTGCGGTCTTCACCCTCGCCATGCGCCGCGCTCCGCTGTGGGCCTGGGCCCTGGCCGGAGCCATCGCCATCGTTCTATGGCAGTCGGCCGGACTGACCCAATTCCCACGGCCCAGCGGCTTATTCGGCGCCATGGTGTGGCTGCCCGTCGTCGTGCTCGCGGCTCTCTCGATCCCCGCGCTGCACCGCCAGTTGCTGGTCGAACCAGCTTTCGACGCCATCCGCCGCATCCTCCCCAAGGTCTCCGACACCGAAGCCCAGGCTCTCGAAGCCGGCACCATTGGTTTCGACGCAGAACTCTTCGCCGGCCGCCCCGATTGGGCGCGCCTGCGCGCCGTCCCTCCCGTCATCCTCACGGCTGAAGAGCAAGCGTTCCTCGACGGTCCCACCCACGAACTGTGTGGCATGATCGACGATTGGCAGGTTCGCCACACCCAAAAGAAGATCCCCGAGAGCATCTGGGATTTCGTGAAATCCCACGGCTTCTTGGGCATGCTGATCTCCAAAACCCACGGCGGCTTGGGGTTCTCGCCCCAGGCGCAATCGCTGATCCTGGGCAAAATCGCTTCGCGCTCGGCCGATGTCGTCACGATCGTGATGGTGCCCAATTCCCTCGGCCCCGGCGAACTGATCGAGAAATACGGCACCAACGAACAAAAGCACCACTATCTGCCGCGCCTCGCCAAGGGGCTCGAAGTCCCCTGCTTCTCGCTCACCGGCCCTACCTCGGGCTCAGACGCTGCAACCATGCGCGACGTCGGCTACGTCACGCGGGGCCAGCACGAGGGCCGCGACACCCTCGGCATCCGCCTGTCCTGGGACAAGCGCTACATCACGCTGGGGCCAAACGCGACGCTCGTCGGCTTGGCCTTTTACTTGTTCGATCCAGACCGTCTACTCGGCAAAACCGACGAGGTCGGCATCACGCTGGCGCTCATCCCGGCCACGCACCCCGGCGTCAATATCGGCCGCCGCCACCTGCCCTCGGGCGCTGCGTTCCCCAATGGTCCCAACTGGGGCAAGGACGTCTTCATCCCCATCGATTGGGTCATCGGCGGCGAGAAGATGGCCGGCAACGGCTGGCGCATGCTGATGGAATGCCTCGCCGCTGGACGCGCCATCTCGCTGCCCTCATCGGGCGCGGCCGGCGCCAAGGCGATGCTGCGTTTTTCCACCGCCTACGGCCGCATCCGCCGCCAGTTCGGCCTGCCGATCTCGCGCATGGAAGGCCTCGAAGAACCCCTCGCCCGGCTCGTTGAAACTGCATACGTCAACGAAGCGGGCCGCGCCGTCACGGCCGCCATGGTCAGCCGGGGCGAACGCCCCTCGGTCATCTCGGCCATCATGAAATATCAGTCGACCGAGCGCATGCGCCGCGCCGTCAACGACGCGATGGACTTGCACGGCGGTCGCGGCATCTGCGATGGCCCCACCAACTACCTGCAATCGGCCTACCAGATGGTCCCCGTCGGCATCACCGTCGAAGGTGCCAACATCCTGACGCGCTCGCTGATCACGTTCGCGCAAGGCGCCCTGCGCTCTCATCCCTACCTCTACAAGGAAATCCAGGCCTGCCAGGACGCCGACCGCGAGCGAGGCCTCGACGCTTTCGATGCCGCCTTCAGCGGTCACATTGCCTTCTCCCTGTCGAACGGCTTCGGCGCGTTCTTCCACAACGTCACCGGCGGCCGCTTTGGGAATGCCCCCGACGAAGCCGGCACGTCGGCCGAATGGTATCGCCAGCTCTGGCGCACGTCGCACAGCTTCGCCTTCGTCGCCGACCTGATGGTGGCGATGCTCGGCGGTGGCCTCAAAACCAAGCAGAAGCTCACCGGTCGCATGGCCGACGCGCTGTCGGAACTCTACCTGCTGGCCTGCGTCCTCAAGCGCTACGAGGACGACGGCCGCCCCGCCGCCGACCGACCCATCGTCGAGCTGTGCGCCCGCAATGGCCTGCACCGCTTCGAGGAAGCCCTATCCGGGGCCATCGACAATTTTCCCCACGTCGTCGTGCGCGGTCTCATGCGTGCTGTCGTGCTGCCACTCGGCCGCCGCTTCAAGCCCGCCAGCGACCGCCTGGGCTCCACCTGCGTGCGGCTCGTCACGGAACCCGGCGACGTGCGCGATCGGCTGACCCGCTACATCTACGTCTCCAAAGACCCCAACGACCCGACAGGCCTTCTGGAAGTCACCATGGAGAAGGTGATCGCTGCCGAGGAGGCGGAACGCAAACTCGATCGCGCGATCCGGGCCGGAACCGTGCGCCGCTACCACGGCAACGACTGGATCGGCGACGCCGCCGCCAAAGGCGTGCTCACCGAAGCCGAAGCCGCTCAACTTCGCGAGGTCGAGGCGCTCACGGAGCGCGTCATCGCCGTCGACCACTTCGACCCGGCCGAAGTCGAGCCCACCTACATGGCCGCCGGCCACAACGCCCAACCTGCGGCCCAGCGCGCACGGCGAAGTCGCGGTAGCCTACCGAAACCGGCGCCGGCCCAAGAGTAGGACTGTGCCTGCCACCATTGAGAGCAATGAACGTCCAACGAGGGCTTGAATGCAATTCCCCATCAACATCACCTTCAAGATCCTCACACTGGCGCCCAAGCTCTACGTCACCGATGCGGACGGGCAATCGGTCGGCTTCGTGCGCCAGAAGCTCTTTGCCTTCCGCGAAGCGGTGACGGTCTTCGCCGACGAATCCGAGGCGACCGAGCTCTACAAGATCAACGCCGACCGCATCATCGACTGGAGCGCCAACTACCATCTGACCAACGTCGCCGGCCAAGAGATCGGCACCATTCGCCGACGCGGCGCTCGCTCACTCTGGCGCGCTCACTACGAAGTCTGGATGGGCGATGAACAGGTCTTCCAAATCCAAGAAGCCAGCGCCCTCGTTCGCTTCCTCGACCTTCTGATCGGTGAAATTCCCGTTGTCGGACTCTTCACCGGCTACTTCTTGAACCCGGTCTACAACGTGACCAGATTCGATGATCAGATGGCCCTGAAAGTCACCAAGCACCGCTCTTTTCTCGAGAGCACGTTCGCCGTGGAAAAACTGGCCGACATCACGCCCGAGGAGCAAGAATGTGTCCTGCTCAGTATCATGATGATGGTGCTTCTCGAACGCCAGCGGGGTTGATCATGTCAACCATGAATTGGGGACTTCGCCGATGACCCAAACTCTGTCGCTTCCCCCTGTGACCGCGCTTCAAGACTGGCGCTTTTCGATCGACGAGCAGGCCATCGCCTGGGCCATCTTCGATCGCAAAGATGAAAGTCAGAACGCGCTCGGCCGCCGCCCGCTGGAGGAATTCGGCACAATCGTCGAAGCCGTCGAAAAGGGCGCGCGCGACAAGTCCATTCGCGGTCTCGGCATTTTGTCGGGAAAGGAAAAGGGCTTCATCGTCGGCGCCGACGTTCGCGAGTTCGACCAGCTTCGTACCGAAGCCGATGTCATCGCGGGCATCACGCCCGTGCTGGGCATGCTCGACCGCCTCGAAGCGCTGCCCGTCCCCGTCGTCTGCGGTATTCACGGCTTCTGCCTGGGCGGCGGCCTGGAACTGGCGCTCGCCTGCCACTGGCGCATCGCTACGCGCGACGATGCGACGAGATTGGGTTTTCCCGAGGTCCGCCTCGGCATCTTCCCCGGCTTCAACGGCACATGGCGCTCGATCCGCCAATCCGGCCCCCTGTCGGCCATGCAGATCATGCTGACCGGATCGATGATCCGCTCGGGTGCGGCACGCGGCATGAACCTCGTCGACGAGCTCGTGCCCGGTCCCGAAAACCTCCCCTGGGCCGTGCGCAAAGCCATCGAGCGCAAGCGTCGCGCACGCACCGCGCCCTGGTGGAAGGACATATTACGCCAGTGGCCCGTGCGCGGCCTCCTAGCATCTCGCATGCGCGCCGAGGCGATGAAGAAAGCGCGCCCCGACCACTATCCAGCCCCCTATCG
The DNA here is from genome assembly GCA_031406575.1 of Hyphomicrobiales bacterium. Taxonomy (GTDB): domain Bacteria; phylum Pseudomonadota; class Alphaproteobacteria; order Rhizobiales; family Hyphomicrobiaceae. The sequence goes on along the minus strand of JANOHP010000218.1, from coordinate 1,548 downwards.
TCTCATCGATCTCTTCGAGAAAACCGGCGGCAACCTCGACACGATGAAGGCCGCAGAAACGCGCGCATTTGCGCCGTTGATGGTCGGTGACACTTCGAAAAATTTGCGCCGCGTGTTCCACCTGTCCGAAATGCTGAAAGCACAGGCGCCGAAAGACCTCGCGTTCAAACCGCTGCGCGTGCACGTCATCGGCGCGGGCGTCATGGGCGCCGACATTGCCGGCTGGTGTGTCGCGGCCGGCATGGAGGTGTCGCTGCAGGATATATCCGAAGCGCAGATCGCCAAGGGCATCGAGGCTCAGAAGAAACTCTTCTCGCGCCGCTTCCGCACCCGCGCCACCCGCGACGCCGCTAAAGCGCGCCTCATCGCCGACCCGCACGGCGTCAACATTTCCCGCGCCGATTTCGTCATCGAAGCCATCAAAGAAGATGTCGCCTTGAAGCAGGCTCTCTTCAAAGGCCTCGAAGGCAAACTCAAGCTCGGCGCCGTCATGGCAACAAACACGTCGTCGATCATGATCGAGGATATCGCCAGCGCCTTGGCCGATCCCGGTCGCCTCGTCGGCATCCACTTTTTCAATCCCGTCGCACAGATGCCGCTCGTCGAGGTCATCCGTGGCCGCTCCAGCCGCGAGGACGATGTGCGCAAAGCCTGCGCCTTCGTCACCGCAATCGAGAAATTCCCCATCATCGTCGCGAGCTGCCCGGGATTCCTCGTCAATCGCGTGCTCGCTCCCTACATGATGCAAGCCATGGCGCGCCTCGAGCAGGGCGACTCCCCGGAGCGCATCGACGAGGCCGCCCGCACCTTCGGCATGCCGATGGGGCCAATTGAGCTGGCCGATACCGTCGGCCTGGATGTCTGCGCCCACGTCGGCCAAATCCTGAAATTCTCCGGTGACGGCTCGCGCCTCGAACGCCTCGTCCAAGCCGGCAAGCTCGGCAAGAAATCCGGCGAAGGCTTCTACGTCTGGAAAGGCGACAAGCCGGTGAAATCGGACAAGCCCCTCGATCGCACCGGCTTGGAGCAACTGGGCCGCGATCTCGTCGCGCCGCTCATCGCCGAATGTGAACGCTGTCGCGACGAAAAAATCGTCGAGAGCGGCGACCTCGTCGACGCCGGCGTCATCTTCGGCACCGGATTTGCGCCTTTCAGGGGTGGGCCGTTACATTACAAGGCGAGTCTCGGATCGAACACGATGACCAGCAGCGTTTCTGCGGCGGCGGCGGAGTGAGAGGAATGACGGTTGCGACACGCGATCGGGTCGACACGCGGGGCGAGGCGCTCGATCGCCTTCGCGCGCATGCGCCCGCTATCGTGGCGTTGGGTGCAACCGCACTATTCCTGTTCGGGTCCGCTGCTCGGGACGAGCTGACGCCTGAAAGTGACATCGATTTATTCATCGACTACGACCCGAACAGCACGTTCGGCTTCGTCGAGCTGTTCAGGCTCCGGGATGTTTTCGAAGAGATGCTTGGCAGAAAGGTGGATCTGACCTCACGCGATGGCCTCCATCCTCGCCTACGAGCACGAATCGAGCGCTCCAGC
>JANOHP010000153.1:0-39864 GCA_031406575.1 Hyphomicrobiales bacterium | reverse complement strand
GTTCATCAGGAGAGGCAGCCTCCTGATCGAACGCGGCGGAGCGATTTTCGTTTTGGGACCGGCTCCATTGCGCGCGAATGAATTTCAGTTTGTTATTCAATTTGTAAACAGAAAAAACAGCCGCCCGGGTGGGAGGCTGTCCATGTCGTGTCATCGCGGCAATGCTTCAGGCCGCCTTCGATAGCAAATACTTCTCGGCGCGTTCCTCTTCCGGGGGTAGCGGCTGGCCGGCGGACTTGAATGTGTTCACTTTGTCGCGCAATATCGGGAGCAGTGCTTCTGCGCCCGGCGATTGATTGTCGAACTGCTTCATCAGATTGGCAATGGCTTTTTGAACTTCTTCGACGTTCATGGTGTTCTCCTCGACGGATGTCGATCCAAAGCATGCGTTGGCAGCTTTGACAGAATGGGTGCAGAGGCGCTGATAGTCAAAGAATTCAGGGAATGACGTTTAAGCCAAAATAAATAATGTCGCATCGATTCATATTCTAAAAGATCGCCCTTTGATCCTCCAGTGTCAGGCCTCAGTTGAGAGATGAAAAGCCATCGAGTTGGCCGCTGCTGGCTCGAGGCAAATGCAAAAAACATCTGAACTCAACGCCCGTGCATCCAGCAGCGAGGGCGTTTGAGCCGAAGCGTTGACCAGGCATGACCCGCTGTTCACGTTTGGGCCGTGTCAGGACGAGCGGCCGCACTGCCGGCCTCTCCAGGGTGCAGGGCCGGGTGCAGGCGATCATTGCCGTGTCGGTGCCAGCCGCTATAAGGGTGCCGCCTCGAGTGAGGCCCCAAAACGCGCGCGCGGGCGGAGAGCGAGACGAATGGCACAGCAGACCAAAGCCGGCTCGGCCGGACCGACCGATGCGGCGGCCCCCGAGGGCCGGCCGATCGTGGCCCACGACAAGGCGCGCATTCTGGCCGAGGTGCTGCCTCATCTCATTCGCTACGACGGCGAAACCGTCGTCATCAAGTTCGGTGGGAACGCCATGGGCGATCGCGCGCTGGCGGAAGCTTTCGCCAAAGACATCGTTTACTTGAAGCAATCGGGCGTCAATCCGGTGGTTGTCCACGGTGGGGGGCCGCAGATCGCTGCCATGCTGAAGAAGCTCGGCATTCAATCTCAGTTCGTCCACGGCCTGCGCGTGACCGACGCGCCGACGGTGGAGATCGTCGAAATGGTGCTTGCCGGCGCGATCAACAAGGAGATTGTTTCGGCCATCAATAGTCAGGGCGGCAAGGCCGTCGGCATCTGCGGTAAGGATGCGAACCTGATGGTGGCCCAACGCATCACGCGCATGCCCGATCCGGTTTCCAACGTCATGGAAGACGTCGATATCGGCTTCGTGGGCGATCCAGTCGAGGTCAACCCGGAGATCATCGAGGTCCTCGCCAAATCCGATCTCATTCCCGTCGTGGCCCCCGTCGGTATTTCCCGCGAAGGACAAACACTGAATATCAACGCCGACACATTCGCTTCGGCGCTGGCGGCGCGGCTGAAGGCCAAGCGCCTGCTTCTGCTGACCGATGTCGCGGGCGTTCTCGACAAGGACAAGGTGCTGATCGAGGATCTGACGGTGGAGGCGGCGCGCGCGATGATCCGCGATGGCACCATTACCGGGGGCATGATCCCGAAGGTGGAAGGATGCATCGAAGTCGTCGAGGCCGGCGTCGAGGCCGTCGTCATCATCGATGGACGCGTGCCGCACTGCGTGCTGCTCGAGCTTTTCACCGAACACGGCGTTGGCACCATCGTGCGCCAAAATCGTCCGCGCAAAAGCTGATGACTCGGGTCCGGCAGGAGCCTGGACCTGCGTCTTTCGATCAGTGTTTCGCCAGCCACTCGCGCGCCCGGCGTTGGGCGGCACCGATCTGGTCTCGGCTCAGCTCGCTGGCGATTTCCGAACGCATGTGCTTGGCCGCATCGTTGCCACGCACAGCCGCCAGATTGAACCATTTGTGGGCTTCGACGAGGTCGAGTTCGACATCTCGTCCACTGCAATACTGCAGCCCGAGCTGAAACAGGGCGTCGGGCGCACCGGCTTGCTCGGAATTCTCCACCGCGTCACGTGTACCGGCCTCGTAGAGGGCCATCCCTTATCTCCATCCAATTGATAACTCACGCGATTGCTGATTTTTCAGCACGGGCATCGTCGTGCGGTGCGCCGCCCGCTCAAGCTCGTGCGATGAGATTATGCAGCGGTCTGATGACAACTGGTAAACGCGGTGCGGAGGGTTGCGGTGAGGTGAGTAAATCGGGGTGAATGACTGGTTTCCAGTCGTGCCGCAGTCGCACAAAAACACCAATAATCGTCCAACAATCAATAAGTTGGACATTCATTGTTGATGAAATATTCACCATGTCTGCAAGTGCCTTCGACCTGCCTCAGTGTGGTGGTCGAATGTTCTTTGGACGGCGCGAATCGGTCGGCCATGAGGCCGGTTTATGGTGCGGCACTCCCGCCGGGTTGTACGGGAGGCCAACCGGCGCTAAGGTGAACAGGATGGGTCTCGGGGGACAACGAGACCCATGGGGCGGCGACGGTGCCGGAACGGAATGGGGGACGATGTGATTTTTCGCGCCGTCATCGCTTTGATTGTCAGTGGGGGCCTGGGCGCCTGTAGCAACGACCGCACGACGCTGGCGTCGTTTGCGGCTTCGCCGCTGATGTTGCCGCCCGCCATAACCGGCGCCAACGCCGCCACCAACCCTGGCGGAATGCCGAAAAAGACGATGTCTGACAAGATTTTAGCGGCTATGGCACTGGAACGGGTCACGGGGATGAAGCCAGACCCCGACCGCTTCATGCACTGAGGTCGGCCGTACCGTCCGAAGCCGGGCTGGGTCCGTCAGTTTTGATCGGTTCGCGGTGACGTCCACTGCCGTAGGGTCAGCATCCGGTAGATCCACCACGCTCCTGCTGCCGCGATCAGGTGCTTGAGCGTGTGGCCGCTCACGATCTTGCCCAGGGCTTCGCAAACCGCCACGTCTGCGTGCTCGAAGAGTTTTGCGACGATATAGCACCCAAAGACGATCATCAGATCGCCTCCTCGCGACCACCGTGCTGGATACAGCCACAGGATGAGCGGAATGAGGGCCAGCGGCAGGAATTGGGCCATGGCATAGGGTCTCAGATCGCCCGTCAGCCGCCAGTACACCACGCTGCCGCCGCCATAGAGCACCAGCGGGATGAGCAGTCGGGTTGCGGCCGGCGTCACGCGCTCGGCCATGACGGCGGTGAATAGCCCCATGAAGGCGACGGCGATGGGCAGGCGGTCCCAGAACAAGGTCTCGTCGGTGGGTGCCCAGTGGTAATAGGCCGAACCGACAGCTGTCACAGCAAGGCCGAGGAAGGCGACTCCATAGGCTGGAACCAAACGTCGGTCCAGATTTTCTGGCCGCTGCGACAGCAAAAAAAGCCCAGCCGCGCCGACGAGTAAAAACGGTATATTGGACAAGATGTTGAGTGCGTTTGGGATCAAAAAACTGCGCGTGTCGCAGAAGGTATGATAGGCCGAACTCTGCGAAATCGGGGCCACGAACCCGAACATGCCGATAAAGGCGAATGCCGCCAGGACGAGGAGGAGTGCCGTCCGCGTGGTCCAGGTCGCGTCGGCGGTCGTGAAGCCTAACATAGTTGCCCCCCGTTTTCGATTCAGGGGGAGATGATAGCATCGAGACCTAAACAAATATACGGTGTTCAGAGGCGAAATTTTGGTGTCTCACGCTTCAGCCAGGACCCAGCGTTCCAGCGTGCGCAGACCGTATTGAGCACCGATGACGAGCCCAATGACGGTCAAAAACGAACCCAGCGCCAAGGTCGAGAGGCCGGTCACGCCCTGCCCGACCGTGCAGCCCAAAGCCAGCACGCCACCAATTCCCATGAGCAAACCGCCGCCCAGATGGCGCAGCGTGTCGCGGGAATCGGAAAACGTCGCCACCCGAAACCGCCCGCTCAGCACGGCTGCTGCTGCCGCCCCGAAAATCGTTCCGATGACGGATGCCACACCAAATCCAGGCATGGGGTTCGCCGTGAAGCGCCCGAGCCATTCGATGGTGTCACCGGTCGGCCGCACGAACGTCAGCGAGATCGGCGCCACGGGCCGGTCGGCGAATTCGTCGAAGGCGAGGCCTGTGAGGGCCCAGCCCGCCGTGGTGAGCAGGCCGATGGCAAGGCCGGCCACGATCGGCTCCGGTGAGCGACGGAATTCGTCGTCCGAAAAGCAATAGACCAGCGCCGCGACGCCGAGCGCTCCTGCGATGACAATCCGGCCCGTCATGGCAGACGATCCGATCGAATGCGCAAAAAGATCACCGATCGATTGCGTTGGCAAAGGCAGCGTGACGGCTGTGGCGCCCTCCAGCATCACGCGCAGGGGGCCAAATACGCCGCCGATGGTCATGTAAGCCGCCAGGCCCAGAACCAGCAGGGTGAGGAGAGAACGCAGATCCCCGCCGCCGGCGCGGGCGAGATTGCGCGAAACACATCCCCCCGCCATGACCATACCGAAGCCGAATAGCAACCCACCCAGGATGTTGCCGAACCAGTTGAGCCGGGCGGCGAGGTACATCGAGTTCGACAAGCGCACGACGCCGGTGAGATCGAGGATCAGCGCTCCCAGAACGGCAATGCCCACGGCCAGAACCCAGGAGCGAAAGCGCCGCCAATCCCCCAGATTGGTGATATCCGACAAAGCTCCCATCGTGCAGAAGTTGAAGCGAAAAACGATGGCGCCGAACACGCCGCCGATGATCAGGCCGCCGACCGACACCCAGAGGGCGGGATTTGCCTGGATCGTCTCGGTCATGGGGAAGGGAAGCTCCGGTTGGGATGTCGCATTGGTTCGCTCCGCGCGTGCAGTCGGACGGGACGGAGACCAAGCAATAAATGGCATATCTCACCAAAATTACAATGATAATTTTCTTATTTTCGAGATTCACCAGCTGAAAAGAAGAATAATTTTCTACATTTTTGTGACATCCAGTGCGGACGTTTCGGGGTAATGGCAAACCGCACCTGATTTGTCGCTTGAACCCCCCCTGAGTGCGCAAATGAATTGGTGTGAACCCCTGTCGCAGCGGGATCGGCTCGGCTAAAATCGGCAACCAATTGGATTGGCCAAAAGCCGGCTTCGGAAAGATCCTCGCATGTCAGAGACACCCAAATCCGTTGCACGGCGCGATGTACTCACCGTGTTGGCCGCCGGTGGCGCATCGGCGCTTGCAAGCGCTGCGGCGCAGGCCCAAGCACCGTCGCGCGACCTCGTCGTTGCCAACATCAAGAAGGACGCCGAGGTTGCCTGCGTTTACCACTGCGATTTCGGCACCGACGCGCGATACAGTGCGCTGCTGCGCAACATCAACAATCACCTGTCGGTCTACGAGTTCGATCCATTCAAGACGAAGATCGTCATCGTCGCGCATTCCGCCGGCATCAAATATCACCTGAAATCGCTTGCCGGCACACCGTGGGAAAAAGACCCGCCGATCGATCCCGAATTCGATGCCCGGATGGAGGCGCTCGCCAAATACGGCGTCGAGGTCTACCTGTGCAAAATCACGTTCCAGTTGCAGAAGGTCGATTTGGCGTTGGCCAAGGATGCGGCCTACATCAAGATGGTGCCGTCCGGCGTCGCCACGGTGGCGGCGTTGCAGTCGAAAGGCTTCGCGTACCTGAAGGTGGGTTGATCGCCGAAGCGCTCGCGTCGTCGTTCCTGCATTCCCCTGAGTCCGACACCCCTTTGCTGGAGACCTCCCGATGGCCACCACCGATCCGATCGTCATCGTGTCCGGCGCGCGCACGCCGATGGGCAGCTTCCAGGGTTCACTGGCGTCGTCGACGGCGCCTCAACTCGGCGCGGTCGCGATCAGAGCAGCGGTCGCACGCGCCGGTGTGCCCGCCGATCAAATCAACGAGGTGTTGATGGGGTGCGTGCTGCCGGCGGGTCAGGGTCAAGCGCCAGCCCGTCAAGCGGCGCGCTACGGCGGGTTGCCCGATTCGGTGCCCTGCACCACCGTCAACAAAATGTGCGGCTCGGGCATGAAGACGGTGATGATGGCCTATGAAGCACTGCACGCGCGCCCGAAGGATGTGATTATTGCCGGCGGTCTCGAGAGCATGACGAACACGCCGCATATTCTGCCCAAGTTGCGCTCGGGCCAACGTCTCGGCCACACGCAGATTTACGATCACATGTTCATCGACGGGTTGGAGGACGCCTATGACAAAGGCCGCCTCATGGGCACGTACGCCGAGGACACGGCACAGCACTATCAGTTCACGCGCGAAGCCCAGGACGCCTTTGCCATCGAAAGCCTTCGCCGCTCCAAGGCCGCCAACGAGGACGGCTCCTTCGCTGCCGAACTCGCCGCCGTCACGGTCACGTCGCGCAAGGGCGACATGCAGATTGCGCGCGACGAGCAGCCGTTCACCGCCGACATTTCCAAGATTCCCGGCCTCAAACCGGCCTTTCGCGAGGGCGGCACGGTGACGCCCGCCAACTCGTCGTCGATCTCCGACGGTGCCGCCGCACTCGTACTCATGCGGCTCTCGGAGGCCGAGCGTCGTGGCTTGAGGCCCCTGGCGAAAATCGTTGCCACCTCGAGCCACGCGCAGGCGCCAGCCTGGTTCACCACGGCTCCCATCGGCGCCATGCAGAAGGTGCTCGATCAGGCCGGATGGCAGACGAAGGATGTCGGCCTGTACGAGATCAATGAAGCGTTTGCCGTCGTCACGATGGCGGCCATGCGCGATCTCGATCTGCCCCATGACAAAGTCAATGTGCACGGCGGCGCCTGTGCGCTGGGCCACCCCGTCGGGGCGTCCGGCGCGCGCATCATCGTCACGCTGATCAACGCCATGGAAAAATACGGTGAACGCAAAGGCGTGGCGTCGTTGTGCATTGGTGGCGGCGAAGCGACTGCGGTCGCCATCGAGCGGATGAGCTGACGAATTGGCGGACGGTGCGCGGCCGAGACCGCACCGCCGTCGCGCTGAAGGACGCCGTCCAGATTACGTTTCGGTGGCAATCGGCGCGAACTGATTGGTCTGTGGGTCGAGAAGCTGCAGCTGTCCGGTAAAAATGTCGAAGAAGCCACCCTGCAGCTTCAAATTGCGCTCGCTGACGGCGGCCTGCACGAAGGGGAACGACAGGAGATTCTCGATGGATTGGGTCACGGAGACCTTTTCCATCAGCCGTTGACGCGCCTCTTGATCCTCGGGCAATCCGCTGGCAAGCAGAGCTTCGTAGGCTGGCCCCAACAGTGAAATCCATTTCTCGATGAAGGAGTCCGGCGTCCGGCCGGTCGCCGCGCCTTCCAGGAACGCGCCCACGCCACCGCAGCGCGCGTGGCCCATGATCAGAACGCGCTCGACTTTCAGCATCTCGACGGCGAACTGAATGGCAGCGCTGGTGCCGTGATAAACGCCGCCCGCCTCACAGGGAGGCACCAGATTCGCAACGTTACGCACGACGAACAGTTCACCCGGCCGCGCATCGAAAATGCGAGCGGGATCGACGCGACTGTCCGAGCACGCGATCACCATCGTGCGGGGCGTCTGACCGGAGGTGGCAAGGTCGCGATAGCGCCCGGCATCGATGGCATAGTGGGTCTTGCGGAACGCTTTGTAGCCATCGATCAGATCGCGGAAATTGTCAGTGGACATGCCGTGTATTTTCACTCCTTTGGTCGTTTGAACCTTTACGTCAGGCGTCGTGCGGCACGATCGGCGCGCCTCGCGCCAGCCATGTTTCGACAGCTTCGGGCAGGCCATCGATCGGTCTGTAACCGTGCGTGATCAACGCATATCCGGTTACTTCGCTGCCGGCCGCCAGCAGCGGAAACCCCTCGACGCCCGACTGCTTGGCCATCAGGAAATCCTGCACGGTCTCGTCTCGGGTCGTCGCTGACGTCAATTCGGCGAAAAACGTCGCGCGGTCAACTCCGGTCTCGGCAGCAAGGTCGGCCAGCACGTCGGCGTTCGTGATGTCGCAATTGGCGGCATAAAACGCCGACGACACCTGATCGAGGAACGACAGCGTGCGCTGCGGATCGAGCCGCCGCATGGTGACGACGGCGCGGCAGGCCGGCTCAGTGTCGTAGGTGAACCTCTCGCGCGCGAAAAAAGCGGGATCGAACGGGCGGCCCGACGCGTCGTGCACCTGCGCCCAGGCCCCGCGGATATAGTCCCGGTCCTTGTCGCGCATCGGTTCGGCCTGTCCCGCTCTGAGTCCGCCCATGACGACGCGCAGGCCCAGGCGCCCGTCGAAGCGCTGCACCAACTCATTCACGACTGGCCCGAACCCGTAACACCACGAGCACATGGGATCGGCGAAATAGAGGAAGTGGCGGTCGTCGGTGGGGGTCGGGGTCATGCGGGTTCCGGGAATTAGGGAGTGCTGTCGATTGCTTCTTCCGACAAACCCGTCCCCTCGTAAATCTCAGCTATCGACAGCCGGCAGTGCAGTTTTGGAATATCGATGACATCGGCAAACCGGTCGAAATCGGCATCCTCCCAGCCCGTCTCGGTGCGCGTAAGGAGGGTGGCGCCTACGATTTGGGCATCGCAGATCAGGATATAGTCGAGCTGTTCCAATCGCCGGTATTCGCGCATCTTGCGATCCCAGTTGATGCCGACGTTCGACGGCGACAGCACCTCTACCACCATTCGCGGCTCGAGCGCTTCATAGACGTCACCTTTCGGTGGGTCGCAGGTCACCGTGACGTCGGGCCGCCGGAAGGATCGGATTTTGGTGCGCAGGGCGATGTCGTCGGTGGCGGGCTTGCAGGGCGAACCTCGTAACTGGTCTCGCAGTATGCCAATGAGGTTGACGACAATCGTATCATGCACTCGGCTTGCCCCGGTCATCATCTTGACCGGGTAACCGTCCACGAATTCGTGCTTGTCCTCCTGGGTCAAATCCCAGAGTAGGAATTCCTCAGGCGTCATCAGTTTGAGGGCAGCGCTGGCCATGGCGGCTTTCCATGCTGTGATTTCAGGCGACTATAGCACATCTCCGGTCCGACTGAACTCCCCCGCCCTTGAGCCTCGGCGGCCGATCCGGTAGAACCCGGCCCAGCTCCCGCCATTTCCGCCCGAGAGGACGCCGCCCGTGGCCAACCCGCAATTCGTCTATCACATGCACAAGCTCTCCAAGACCTATCCGGGGGGTAAGCAGGTTCTGAAGGACGTCAATCTGTCGTTCTATCCGGGCGCCAAAATCGGCGTTGTCGGCCTCAATGGCGCCGGTAAATCGACGCTGCTCAAGATCATGGCCGGTCAGATCGAGGACTATCAGGGCGAGGCCTGGCCAGCCGAGGGCATCAAAGTCGGCTATCTGTCGCAGGAGCCGCAATTGAACCCGTCGAAAGACGTGCTCGGCAATGCGATGGAAGGGGTCGCGGAGAAAAAGGCCAAGCTCGATCGCTACAACGAGATCGCGGCCAACTACACCGACGAGACGGCCGACGAGATGGCCCAGCTGCAGGACGAGATCGACTCGGCAAACTTGTGGGATCTCGATGCCCAGGTCGAAGTCGCGCTCGACGCGCTGCGCTGCCCGCCGGGCGACGCCGACGTGTCGAAATTGTCGGGCGGCGAGAAGCGGCGCGTGGCGCTGACCAAACTGCTGTTGGCCAAGCCCGACATCCTGTTGCTGGACGAGCCGACCAACCACCTCGACGCGGAGTCGGTGGCGTGGCTGGAAAATTACCTGAAGGAGTACGCGGGCTGCATCATCCTGGTGACGCATGACCGCTACTTCCTCGACAACATCACCGCCTGGACGCTCGAGCTCGATCGCGGCCAGGGTGTGCCGTGGAAGGGCAATTACTCGAGCTGGCTGGAGCAGAAGGCCAAGCGCGAAGAGGTCGAGAAGGGGCAAGAGGAATCCAAGGCGCGCACGCTCAAGCGGGAGCTGGAATGGATCCGCGCGTCACCGAAGGCCCGGCAAGCCAAGTCCAAAGCGCGCATTCAGGCCTATGACAAGCTGGTGGAGGACGCTGGGCGCGAGCAGGTCGGCAAGGCGCAAATCCAAATCGCACCCGGCCCGCGTTTGGGCGGTGTGGTGGTCGAAGTCGACGGCGTCACCAAGGCGTTCGGTGATCACCTGCTGATTGACGGATTGTCCTTCAAGCTGCCGCCGGGGGGCATCGTCGGCGTCATTGGTCCCAACGGTGCCGGCAAGACGACGCTGTTCAAGATGATCACCGGCGTCGAACAGCCCGACACGGGTGCCATCCGTCTCGGGGACTCGGTCAAGCTGTCGTATGTGGACCAGAGCCGGGCGCATCTCGACGACAAGAAATCCGTCTGGGAAGAAATCTCCGGCGGCATGGACGTGCTGAAGCTCGGCGAAAAACGCGAAGTCAACAGCCGCGCGTACTGTGGTTGGTTCAATTTCAAGGGTGCCGACCAGCAGAAGAAGGTCGGCCTGCTGTCGGGCGGCGAGCGCAACCGCGTCCATCTGGCGAAGATGTTGAAAGAGGGTGGCAACTTGTTGCTGCTCGACGAACCCACCAACGATCTCGATACTGAAACGCTGTCGGGCCTGGAGTCGGCGCTCGAGGATTTTCCGGGCTGCGCCGTGATCATCAGCCACGATCGCTTCTTTCTCGACCGCCTCGCCACCCATATCCTGGCTTTCGAAGGTGACAGTCACGTCGAATGGTTCGAAGGCAACTTCGCCGAATACGAGGAAGACAAAAAACGCCGCCTGGGCGAAGCCTCCCTCGAGCCGCACCGCATCAAGTTCAAGAAGTTCGAGCGGTGAGGATCGGTTGACGGAGGATGTCTCTCTGGTCTGCCCAGCGTGCCAAGGACACCCGCAACGATAACCGCTACGGTTTGTCTGGTGAAGCAGACCCGGTGTCTTGAATGGCGCTGCTTCTTGAGCCCGACGAAGCGCTCACCCCCCCGGCACGACGGCCATTTCGGAGCGCACGTAGCCAGCTTCTTTCGGAATGCGCAGCACGAGGCCGCTGGCGGTCTCCACACGTTCGGGCAACACGGTTACCACGCGTCTTCCACGTGCGGTGGTCATGGCTTCGTCTACCGATGACCAGGTGTCGAGAAGTTCGAGCGTGAAGCGGGTCACCGCGACTAGGGACCGCTTGCCGGCGTCGGCTTCGACCAGCACATCGGCAGGTCGCATCCACATGCCGGCAGCCGACTCGTCGGCATCGAGCAGCACGCGCTGAGTCTTGGGGGCGTCCACGAGGAAAAAGTGCGTGTCGAAGCGGCGCGGCGCCCACGGCGGCGTGATCCAATGGCCGAAATGAATGAGGCTCTCGACGGCGGGCACCAATTGCTCGCCCTGGAGCAGAGCGGCGAAATCAGCCCGCACGAGGGGGGATTGATCAGCCGTCCCCGATGCCGCCGGCGTTGCGCGCGCCTTGGCGACAATACGTGAGGCGTCGTCACCACCGATCAGAGCGCTCGACAAGGGCCGTCGCGCCAGCAGGATACCGGATTCCTCGAAGGTCTCGCGCACGGCGGCGATCCAGAACGCGAGGTCGGGTCCATTGGTGGCTGGACGTTTCAGATCGACCCAGCCGGTCGCGCGATCCTCGTCGTCGACTTTTCCGCCGGGGAAGACGAGCGCTCCGGAGAACGCGAGGCCTGCGCCCTGGTGCCGCTCGATCATGAAGACTTCGATGCCCTGCGCGCCGTCACGGATCATGACGACGGACGCGGCGGGGCGGGGGACGGCCTTCTCGGGCGGTTGGCTCATGCGACTGTTCTCCTAGGGGATCGATCTCGTCAGTATCGTCTGGGGATGAGGGTGGCCTGTCCAGACATTTGCGCGCATGCCACTCATGCAACCTTTCGGCGATGCCCGAGCATCAAGACCAGCGGAATCGCCAGCACCGAGACCACGGTGTACATGACGAAGGCGTTCATGAAGCCCAGCAATGCGGCCTGGCGATTGATCTCTTTGGCGATCTGGGCGACACCCGTCATGTCGTCCGTCGTCCATGCGCCCATCGACCAAGGTGAGTTGAGCGCCTTGTTGTAGGGCGAGACCATCTCCGCCATGCGGCTGTAATTCGCACCCGTGGTGCGCATGATCTCCGTTATCGAGACCGAGATGAAGAAGCTCGAGCCGATGCTGCGTGTGAGATGCAGGACGGAAATGCCTTCCGGGCGGAGCGCATGGTCGAGCGTGCGGAACGCGGTCGTGACGATCGGTGTCCAGATCAGGCCGACGGCGAGACCCTGCAGGAACGTGTTGAGGCACAGCGTCGCCACCGGCACGTTGAGGTCGATGCTCATCAGCCAGAGGCCGGAAATGATCTGCATCCCGAAGCCCAGCACCATGCCGACGCGGGGATCAAAGCGTTGAATGAAGATCGACGAGAACGATCCGGCCATGACGCCCGCGCCTCGAAAGCTCACGACGAAGCCGATCAGTCCGTCGGGAAAACCCAATTGGTTCTGGAGAAGGGGCGGCATCAACACCATAGGGGTGAAGTTGAGCATGCCGAAGATGACGATGAGGCAGAGCCCGATGACGTAGTTGCGGTCGACCAGCAATCGCGGCGACAGAAACGGCGCGCGCGACGTGGCGCTGTGGGCCACGAACATGTAAAGAGCCAGCGCGGCGATGCAGCCCTCGAGGATGATTTCACTCGACTCCAACCAGTCCAACCGCTGGCCGCGCGACAGCACGAGCTGCACGGCGCCAATCGCCACGGAGAGCGTCAGGAAGCCGATCCAGTCGAGCGAAACGTGTCCGCGCCGGCCCTCGTCGGGAAGGGCAAAGCGGGCGGCGACCGTCGCGATCAAGGCGACCGGCACGATCATGAAGAAGCCCCAGCGCCAACTGTAGTATTCGGCGAGATAGCCAGCGACGGCCGGACCAATGACGGGGCCTATGGTGTTGGTGGTGCCGAAAATCGAAATGACGAGCCCGTGCTGATGGCGGGGGAACACGTCGAGCAGCACCGACTGCCCGAGGGGTTGCAACGGCGCCCCCATCGCTCCTTGCACCACACGCCAGGCCACCAATGCTTCGAGCGATTGGGCGAAGCCGCACATGAGCGTCGACACCGTGAACCCGACCAAGCTCCAGAATTGAACGCCGGCACGGCCGAAACGATTTACCAGCCACCCCGTCAGGGGCATCGTGACGGCGGTGGCCAGGATGAAAAACGTCACGGCCCAGGACGCTTCATCCTGCGTCGCAGACATCGACCCTTGGATTTGCGGCAGAACGGCTGTGACCGAGAATGTCGCCGCATTGAACGATGTTGATGAAATCACGACGGTCATCAGCACGAACACGCGACGCGGAACCGTCAGCAGCAGCGCCGGCTGGTCGTGTTGCATGCTCACGTGGGGCAGCCCCTGCTCAGCGGCAATCGTCGATGTCTCATGACACGGATATGACACGTTACGCCGGAGCGAAGCTCGCCTCAAGGCGGGTAGGCACGATAGACCCGTCGCCGCAGGGTCGCGCCAATGACACTGTGAGAGCCGCCCAAGGCGCGTTGATCTGGTAAAGTGTCACCGATTCTTCGGATGAGAAAATCGCGTCCGACCGGGAGCTTATGATGGTCGTTCTGCCTGAAACGAAGGCCACCTCCGCGAAGTCGACCGATCCACTCGGTGGGCGCGACGAGATCGCGTCGTATCACCTCGTCGACGAGCAGCGTTTGCTGGGCGGATTACTCGAACGCGCCGTCTATACGGCAGACGAGCGTCGCCGCATCGGCGAGCTGGCCCATCGGCTCGTGATCGCGGCCCGATCGGAGCGCGGCAAACACGGCAGTGTGGAGGCGTTCCTGCACGAATACGGCCTTTCGTCCGAAGAAGGCGTCATCCTGATGTGTTTGGCGGAGGCGTTGCTGCGCATTCCGGACGCGGATACTGCGGATGCGCTGATTGCCGAAAAGATCGGCGGTGGCCAGTGGGATCGCCATAGCGGCCGGTCGGACAGCCTGCTCGTCAATGCCTCGACGTGGGGCCTGATGCTCACCGGCCGCATCGTCAAGCTAGGGCAGGCGAAGTCGGGTGGCCCGCTCGGATTGGTAAAACGCTTGGTTGGCCGCTCCGGCGAACCGATGATCCGGCAAGCGGTGCGCCAGGCCATGCGCATGATGGGGGACCAGTTCGTGCTCGGCCGCACGATCGAAGAGGCGATCGGCCGGGCCGCGCCGCTCGAAAAACGCGGGTATCGGTTCTCCTACGACATGTTGGGGGAAGGCGCCCGTTCCGCCAAAGATGCCGACTGGTACTATCAACGCACTGTCGCAGCCCTCGAGGCGATTGGACGGGCTGCGGGCCCGTTGACTGCTGTCCATGCCGATGCGCTGATGCACCGTCCCAGTGTATCCGTGAAGCTCTCGGCCATCCATCCGCGCTTCGAACCAGGAAAAGAAGAGCGTCTGGCCCGCGAGCTCGTGCCGCGGATCACCGCGCTGGCCGCCATGGCGCGGGCACGCGGGTTGGCGCTCACGATCGATGCCGAAGAGCAGGATCGACTGGACGTGACCCTCGATGTGTTCGGTGCGTGCTTCCTCGATCCGTCGCTCGAAGGCTGGTCGGGTCTCGGCTTGGCTGTGCAGGCCTACGGCAAGCGTGCCATCCCGGTTTTGCGATGGCTGAAGCGCCTGTCTGATCGGGGCGGCAAACGCATTCCCGTTCGTCTGGTGAAGGGCGCCTATTGGGACAGCGAGATCAAATGGGCGCAGGAACGCGGATTGGCCGATTATCCCGTGTTCACCGACAAGCGCAACACCGACGTTTCCTATTTGGCGGCAATGCGGTTCCTGCTGTCGGATCCGCAGGCTTTTTTCCCTCAGTTCGCCACCCACAACGCCCACAGCATCGCCACGGCGGTCGTGGCCGGTGCAGGGGCGCCTTACGAGCTGCAACGGCTCCACGGCATGGGTGAGGTGGTCTACGACGCGCTGTTGCGCGACACTCGGCTGGGCGCAGCGTGCCGCATCTATGCGCCGGTCGGCGGGCATGAAGACTTGCTCGCCTATCTCGTGCGACGGCTGCTCGAGAATGGCGCCAACACGAGCTTCGTCAATCACCTCGCCGACGACGATTTGCCGATCGAGGACATCATTCGCGATCCCGTGAGTGGCGCGGAGCTCAGGTGGCAGGCAGGCGCCCCTCACGCGGCGCTGCCCAAGCCCGCCGACATCTTCGGGCCCGCGCGCCGCAATAGTCTCGGTTTGGCCTTGACCGAAGCGGCCGTGCGCAAGCCCCTGCTCGAGCAGATCGCGGTGGCGTTGGCCCCGTCCTTCGCCGTCGGCCCGATCATCGATGGCGTCGCGCGCACGACGGGCGGAGCGGCCCAGCTCGTGGTGTGCCCGCACGACAATCGCCAACGCATCGGCACTGTCGTCACTGCCGCTCCAGCCGACATCGAGCAGGCGCTCGTGTCAGCCAGCGCTGCGGCGCACGCTTGGGATCGGTCGGGTGGACCGGCGCGCGCGGTTATCCTCGAGAAAGCCGCCGATCTCTTCGAGCGCAATCGCGCCAAGCTGATGGCGGTGCTGGTGCGCGAGGCCGGCAAGACGCTCGACGCGGCCCAGGGCGACGTGCGCGAGGCCGTCGATTTTTTGCGCTTTTACGCAGGCGAGGCGCGGCGCTTGTTTTCTGGGCCGGTCGATTTGCCGGGGCCAACGGGGGAGCGCAACACACTGGATCTGCATGGGCGCGGCGTGTTCGTGTGCATCTCGCCTTGGAATTTTCCGGTGGCGATCTTCACGGGTCAGGTGGCCGCGGCACTGGCCGCTGGCAATGCGGTGATTGCCAAGCCAGCCGGCCAAACGCCGATTGCGGGGTTTTTGGCGGTGGAACTGTTGCACGAAGCCGGTGTGTCCGCAGGGGTGCTGCAGTTTCTGCCCGGAGGCGGTGCGGTCGGTGCCGCTCTGGTGAAAGACGCGCGTGTCGGCGGTATCGCCTTCACCGGATCGAACGCCACCGCCTGGTCGATCCAGACGGCTCTGGCCGAACGGCGGGGGCCGATCATTCCGTTCATCGCTGAAACCGGCGGCATCAACGCGATGATTGCCGATTCGAGCGCACTGCCCGAGCAGGTGGTGCGCGATGCCGTGCGTGCGGCCTTCGATTCGGCCGGGCAGCGCTGTTCGGCGGCACGCGTTCTCTTTCTCCAAGACGAGATTGCCGATCGAACGATCGCCATGCTGGTGGGTGCGGTCGAAGACCTCGACATCGGCGATCCCCTGAATTTCGCCACCGACATCGGGCCGGTGATCGATCAGGCGGCGCAGGACACACTCGAGTCGCATAAAGTCCGCATTCAGCGCCAGGGCCGACTTCTCGTCGACCGGCGGGTGCCGGAAGCCTGCCGCGTGGGCACGTATGTTTCGCCCGCTGTCTACGCCCTGCCATCGATCGACGGTCTGGACCGTGAGGTGTTCGGCCCGATCCTGCACGTCGTGCGCTATCCCGCAGGGCGTCTGGATCAGGTGATCTCCGCAATCAACAATCGCGGATATGGGCTGACATTGGGCCTCCACAGCCGCATCGCAGCAGTGGCAGACTACGTGGCGGAGCATGCCCGCGTCGGTAATCTCTACGTCAATCGCAATCAGATCGGCGCGGTGGTGGGCGTGCAGCCGTTCGGGGGCGAAGGGTTGTCGGGCACAGGCCCGAAAGTCGGCGGTCCCAACACGCTGGCGCGATATGGGGTCGAACGCGTGCGTTCGACCGACATGACGGTGACAGGCGGTAATGTCGCACTGCTCGGGCTCGGCGCACATGGGGGCATTTGACGGCGCGTTATCCACCGGCTGGGGCTCTTTTGGCTGAATTCGGCGCGCCATTGCCACAGTCATGCCATCGGCGGTGGATCTTATGCGATCCCACGCACTTTTGACGGCGAGGGCGACCTGTGGTTTGTCAGCCGACGAAGTTGCGGACGTGGGGGGGCCGGCCAATTCGGTACTCCGATGATTGTGACACTCATACGGAGTAGCCGATGCGCGCGCTGGCCTCATCGCCCCGACGTTTGGCAGCTTTAGTCGGCACGGTGATTGCTGTCTTGGCGATGCTGCAGCCAACGCGGGCGGCAGCCGACCCTGCCGTTCAGTTCATGCAACGGGTGGCCAACGAGCTGCTGATCGCGTCGCGCTCCAAATCGCCGGAACTGCTGACGAGCGTCGTTCAGCGCTACGGCGATGTCGGGTATCTGGCGAATTATGCGCTGGGCAGCTATCGCGGCCAACTTTCGGCAGCGGATCGGCCGGGGTACACGAGCGGCATGTTGCGTTTCATCGGGCGCTATTCCGCGCAACAGGCGCCGAAATACCCGGTCGCGAGATACGAGATCCTGTCCAGTGTGCAGGGCGGCACCGGGATCATGGTCGACAGCCGCATTCACCTGCGGGACGGCAC
Organism: Hyphomicrobiales bacterium; assembly: GCA_031406575.1. Taxonomy (GTDB): domain Bacteria; phylum Pseudomonadota; class Alphaproteobacteria; order Rhizobiales; family Hyphomicrobiaceae. The sequence goes on along the minus strand of JANOHP010000153.1, from coordinate 22,492 downwards.
GGTCTACGAGGTGCGGTGGTTGCTGGCGAAGTACGGCTCGACCTATCGTGTGCGCGATGCCATGGTCTATGCGTTCTGGATGACGCCCTTTCTCAAAACGCTGTTCGAGAACTACATCGCCGAAAACGGCGGCAACGTGAAAGCCCTCGTCGCGGTTTTGACTCGCTGAGCCCAATGCTCTGCGGCGCGGCGCGTCAGGACGCTGACACGTCACGCCGGATCGTGGCGAAGACCTCGTTGAACATCGCCGGCGTCAAGACGCCCGTGTTGGTGTTGTAACGCGAGCAATGATAGCTGTCGTAGAGGGCGAGCTCCGGTTTCAGCAGGTGTTTGCGACCATGCCCGAAAGGGAATGCGCTCTTGCGTACCCCCAATGTCGTCAAAACGCTGTCGTGCGCGATGCGGCCCAAGGCAACGATGGCGCGCAGCGCCGGCATGCCCGCTAGCGTGCCCTCGAGATAGCGACGGCAGGTCGCAATTTCCAAGGGCGTAGGCTTGTTTTCGGGGGGAACGCAGCGCACGGCATTGGTGATGCGCGTGCCGACCAGCTGCAATCCATCGTCGGTGCTGGCAGCATAGCTGCCCTGGGCAAAGCCGTGGGCCAGCAGCGTCGCGTAAAGCAGATCGCCCGCAAAGTCGCCGGTAAAAGGACGCCCCGTGCGATTGGCGCCTTTCACGCCGGGCGCAAGGCCCACGATCAACAAGCTGGCGCTGGTATCACCGAACGAGGCGACGGGTGCATTGTGCCACTGGGGCTCGCGCTCGCGATTGGTCACTCTGAACGCGGCCAGACGAGAGCACAGCTCGCAGTTGAGCGGTGGCTCGTGCGCCGCCAAATCGGCAACGCCTTTGGAGTCGGAAAGTGCAGCGGCGCGGGCCGACGCAGGTCGCGACCTCACATCTCTTGATCCTCACCAGCCGGCGTCAGTCTCGGATCGCGCTGGCGGAATTGCTGCAACCGGCTCTCGCGCGCTTCACGGGGAATGCGTTGAGCGGGATCGCGACAAATATCTTTCTCGAGATCGGTGATGTCGACGAATTGATCGGCTTGACGGCGCAACTCGTCGGCAACCATCGGGGGTTGTGTCTGGAGCGTCGAAATCACGCTGACGCGCAAACCCTTCTGCTGAAGGGCGGCAACCAAGCTGCGGAAATCTCCGTCACCCGAAAACAAGACGACGTGGTCGAGGTGTTCGGCAAGCTGCATGGCATCGACAGCGAGTTCGATGTCCATATTGCCTTTGATTTTTCTACGGCCCGAGGCGTCGGTGTATTCCTTGGTCGGTTTTGTGACCATCGTATAGCCATTGTAATCCAACCAATCGATCAAGGGTCGAATCGAAGAATACTCCTGATCTTCGGCAAGCGCCGTGTAATACAGGGCGCGAACGAGACGGGCTTCGCTGCGAAACAATGTCAGAAGCCGCTTGTAATCGATGTCAAAGCCCAGAGCTTTGGCTGTTGCATAGAGGTTTGCACCGTCGACGAAGAGTGCGATGCGTTCCGTAGGATGGAAATGCATTTGTTCCTGCGTGTGTTGCCAATCGGTTGTGCTGATCTATCGCTGGCCTCGACCTGGACCCCTTCGAAATGCCTAGGGGCTGGGAGTTAGGGCAGCGAAATTTCTCTTTACTCTTAAGCCAATTGAAACGCAACCAGCGATGACGAGTGGACTATGGAAAAAATCGAACATTCAACGCGTTCTGATGATTTCGACATGAAGTTTATGGGCAGGGATCGGGGCTTTGAAAGTACCGCGACAGAAAGTATTCATTTTGTAGCAATTGAGAATGAGTTGCAACAATGTGCAAAACGTCAGGAAAAATCGTGGCGTGTCAATCTCATCAAAGTCGCAAGGCCGCAAAGCGATCGGCACGTGTCGACCATATGAGCGCCCCCATCGCTTGGTTGAGCTTGGGTGGGAACGCGCAGGGGTGTTGGGGCGCGCCGATTGTCGCAATGAGGCGGGCTGTCGCCTGTCTGGAACGACACGGGCTCGAGGTCGTCATTCAGTCCGACGTCTTCGCGACCCCTCCGGTGGGTCGGGTTCGGCAAGCAGAGTTTACCAATATGGTGATCGCGGTCGTTGGGGCGGTGGCGCCCGCCGCCCTGCTTCGGTTGGCAAAGCGAATCGAGCGGGCTGCGGGTCGGCGGGCGGGTGTGCGCTGGGGACCTCGACCGCTCGACATCGACATTCTGGGCATCGGCGGGCGTCAGTTCAAATCGCGCGGTGGCGTCCGCGTGGCCGGACGCCTCGTGCTCCCCCATCCGGAAATGGTCCGTCGTGGGTTCGTGCTGGTGCCGTTGGCCCAAATCGCGCCGAAGTGGCGCCACCCGGTGTGTGGGCGCAGCGCGCGGTCGCTCATTCTGCGCTGCCCTGCTTTGCGGCGGGGAATACGTGAACATGGCAAAGCCTGAGGAGGGGCACATGCGGTTGTCGCAGTTCAAGGTGCTGACGTTCGACTGCTATGGCACGCTGATCGACTGGGAGACGGGAATGATCGCTGCGCTGGCGCCGATCTCCTCGCACAGCCGCGCGCCGCTGTCGCGCAACGCCATCCTCGAAGCGCATGCGCGCGCCGAGTCGATGCAGCAGCGCACGACGCCGACAATGCCCTATCGCGACGTTCTGGCTGTAGTCGCCAAGCGGCTTGGCGAACAGTGGGGCGTCGCAGTGAGCTGGGAGGCGTGTGTGGCCTACGGCCAGTCCATCGGCAGTTGGCCGGCCTTCGCGGACACCGTGGATGCGCTCGCCTATCTGAAGCGCCACTTCAAGCTCGTCATCCTCTCCAACATCGACAACGAGAGCTTTGCCGCCAGCAATCGGCGGCTGGGCGTCGATTTCGATGCCGTCTACACCGCGCAGGACATCGGGTCCTACAAGCCCGCGCACGGGAATTTTGCCTATATGCTCGACCGGCTCGAGGACGTGGACGTGCGACCGAGCGAAATTCTGCACGTCGCCGAAAGCCTGTTTCATGATCACGCGCCGGCCAAGGCCATCGGGTTGGCATCGTGCTGGATTCACCGTCGACACGCCGACGAGGGCTCGGGAGCAACGATGCCGCTGGCCGATCTGCCCAAGGCGGATTTCCGGTTCACGAGCCTGGCCGAACTCGTCCACGCGCATCGCAACGAACTGGCCCTGTGAGACGCGAACGCAGCCTTTGCAACAGGGCTAACGGGTCACGAAATCCACGATGAATTTGACGTTGAGCGCGACGATGACGACAGCAATCGTGCATGCCGAGGCGATCAACCATTTGGGCGCGACGAGGTCACCCATCTTGGCCCGGCTCGAGGTGAATTGAACCAGCGGCACCACGGCGAACGGCAATTGCAGCGAGAGGATGACTTGGCTCAGAATCAACAGTTTGCCCATCTCCGCCGTGCCGTAGAGGATTGTCACGCCAGCTGCGGGTATGATGGCGAGGCCACGGGTGACGAGGCGCCTCTGCCACGGGGCGAGTTTGAGGTCGACGAAGCCCTCCATGACGGCTTGCCCGGCGAGCGTCGCGGTCACCGTCGAGTTGAGGCCGCAGCACAAGAGCGCGATGCCGAACAGCCACGGGGCGACGACCGAGCCCAACAGCGGCGACAACATCGAGTGGGCCTCGGTCAATTCGGCGACCTCGAGATGACCCGATTTGTGAAAGGTGGCTGCTGCCAGGATGAGGATGGCGGCATTGATGAAGAGGGCAAACATCAACGCCATCGTCGAGTCGATCGTGGCGAACTTCAGCGCTTCCCGCTTTTCGGGCAGCGTCGTGCCCCAGGCGCGCGTCTGCACGATCGCGGAGTGCAGATAGAGATTGTGGGGCATGACGGTCGCCCCGAGGATGCCGAGCGCCAGATACAGCATGTCTGGATTGCGAATGATCTCCGGGTCGGGACGGAAGCCGGCGAGCAACGGCCCGATTTCTGGTCGTGCGAGAACGACTTGGATGGCGAAGCAGACCGTAATCACACCGAGCAGGGCAATGATGAAGGCCTCGAGATAACGAAAACCCAGCCGTTGTAAGTAGAGGATCAGAAAGACGTCGAGTGCCGTCAGGACGATGGCAATGTCGAGCGGCAGGCCGAACAAGAGATTGAGGCCGATGGCCGTGCCGATGACTTCGGCGATATCGGTGGCGATGATGGCGATTTCGGCCAGCACCCACAACGGCCACGCGACCCAGGCGGGATAGGCATCGCGGCAGGCTTGCGCCAGATCGCGCCCTGACGCAATCGCAAGACGGCTGCACAGGCCCTGGAGAATGATCGCCATGACATTGGACACGACCGCCACGATCAGCAGCGCGTAGCCGAACTTGGAGCCGCCGGCGAGCGCCGTCGCCCAATTGCCGGGGTCCATATAGCCCACGGCCACCAGATAGCCAGGACCCATGAACGCTGCGGCCTTGCGCATCTGCGTGCTCGTCTTGGCGACGCCGATCGAGCGATGGACGTCGGCCAGGGAGGGATCTCCACGCTCGCGTCGCCAAGCAGATGTCATCGCAGCCTGTGGTTTTACGATATCCTGCATGGAGCCTGCATGGTTTTAGCCACTATTCAATCAAGAAGTACTGCAGTTGCCAATCATTTGCAAGAGGGAGAGTGATCACCCTCTCGCGACGGTGCGTCCGCGCCCCACCGTGCCACTGCGCTCGGTCAAATTCACCCTCGTTGCGGGCGGCGATTTCGCGTATGACTGCCGCCCCTCGAGAGAGTGTGCGCGATGACTGTGGGGAGTTTGGCCGAATGAAGAAAATATCCAAACCAGACGCAGGCAAAAAGTCCGTCGCCGGCTCGACGCGACCGGCACCGTCGCGCTCTGCGAAGGCCGCACAGTCGCCGGCGCCCGCATCCAACCCCTTGCTCGTGGCGTGGACGGGCCCATTCGAAATGCCGCCGTTCGAAAGCATCCAGCCGGAGCACTTCAGGCCCGCCTTCGACCAGGGACTCGATCGACACAGGCGCGAAGTGGCGAAAATTGCCTCCGCCCGGACCAAGCCGACATTCGTCAATACGATTGCGGCGCTCGAGAAATCCGGGCGCGATCTCAATCGCGTGGCGCGCGTGTTCTACAATCTGACGGGAGCCGATACGAGCCCGGAATTGCAGGCCATCGAGCGGGAAATGGCACCGCGTCTGGCCCAGCATTCGACGGAGATTGCGCTCAATCCCGATCTCTTCAAGCGGATCGACGAGCTGCAGGGGCGCCAAGACAAGCTGACGCTCGACAGCGAGCAGCGGCGCGTGCTCGAGCGCCACCACCGAAGCCTCGTGCGCGCCGGTGCGCGATTGGATGCCAAAGCCAAGAAACGCATGGCCGAGATCAACCAGCGCCTGGCAACGCTGGGCACCACGTTTGCGCAGAACGTGCTGGCCGACGAACAGGCGTTTCGGCTGGTCCTCGAGACGCCCGATGATCTGGCGGGATTGCCCGCGTTCGTGTGCGACGCGGCGGCTCGCACGGCGGCCGACCTGGGGCTGGAGGGCAAGCACGTCATCACGCTGTCGCGCTCCAGCATCGAGCCGTTCCTGCAATTTTCAACTCGGCGCGATCTGCGTGCCATCGCCTTCCAGGGTTGGACGAAGCGCGGCGAGAACGGGGACGCGCACGACAACCGCGCCATTGCCGCCGAAACCATCACCCTTCGGGCCGAGCGCGCCCGCCTGCTGGGCTTTCGCACGTTCGCGGACTTTCGCCTGGACGACGCCATGGCGAAATCACCGCGCGCGGTGCGTGGCCTGCTCGACGAAGTCTGGACGGCGGCCGTGGCCAAAGCCGGCGAAGAGCGCAAGCTGTTGGCGGACTACGCCCGTAAAGAAGGCCAAAACATCAGCATCGAAGCCTGGGACTGGCGCTACTACTCGGAGAAAGTGCGCCGCGCCGCGTATGATCTGGATGAAGCGGCGACGAAGCCCTATATGCAACTCGATCGCATGATCGAGGCCGCCTTCGAGACGGCCGGCCGATTGTTCGATTTGACATTTTCCGAGCGTCCCGATTTGCCGCGCTACCGCCCCGATGTGCGAGCCTGGGAGGTGAGCGATCGGGAGGGCCGCCACGTCGGGATCTTTCTCGGCGATTATTTCGCGCGGCCGTCGAAGCGATCCGGCGCGTGGATGAGCACCTATCGCGGCCAGCAGCGCCTCGCCGCCGACGAACGCCCAATCGTGGTCAATGTGCTGAACTTCGCGCAGGGCGGGGAAGGGGCTCCCACGCTGCTCTCGTTCGATGATGCGCGCACGTTGTTCCATGAGTTCGGCCATGCGCTGCACGGTCTGCTGTCCGACGTGACCTATCCCTCGATCGCCTGCACGGCGGTCAGCACGGACTTCGTCGAATTGCCGTCTCAGCTGTTCGAGCATTGGTTGTCGACGCCCGAGATCTTGAAGCGCTTCGCCCGCCATTACGAGACCGACGCGCCGATCCCCGACAGTCTCGTGGCCAAGCTCGAAGCCGCCGCCAAATTCAACCAGGGATTTGCGACGGTCGAGTATGTGGCGTCGGCGCTGGTCGATCTCGAGCTGCATTCGATCGAGGACCCCAAGGATCTGGACATCGGCCAGTTCGAGACGGATTTCCTCGGGGCGCGACAGATGCCGCGCGAAATCACCATGCGCCACCGGTTGCCGCACTTCGCGCATATTTTCTCGGGCGGCGGCTACGCATCGGCCTACTACAGCTACATGTGGTCAGAAGTGCTCGACGCCGACGCCTTCGATGCGTTCACGGAGACGGGCAACGCGTTCGACCCCGCAACGGCGGCGCGCCTGAAAGAGTTCGTCTATTCGGCGGGCAATCGGCGCGATCCAGCAGAGGCTTACACGGCCTTTCGGGGGCGCCTGCCCAGCAGCGCCGCGATGCTGCGCAAAAGAGGGCTGGCGGCCTGACAGGGTCCGTCCGGAGTGTAAAGGCGCGGCCCAGGCACGCACCAGGGTGGGCTGACCGCGCTGCCATCGGGTGGGATTGTCGCCTCCATCCCGCATTTTGTCGGGTCTTCGTCGTAATTCAGCCGTAACGCCGATTTCCAATGGCGGCGTTGCGGTTTCCATCGCAGGAACCCGACGAGAGTTTTGGTGTTTTTACAATGTTCTCATGATATGCTGGCCATTCGAGTTCAGTCAGTGCGGGGTTAGTCGGCATGCCATCACTCGTGAAAATCGGACTTTTGGCAGCCACGATCTATGCCGTTTCGACGGCGCCGCAGCCCGATCGCATGGCGATGTATGACGGTGTCAGGGCCTTTGCCAACTCGATGGTGAGCGCGTGCACACGCGAGGCAAGCCCCTGCCGGATGGTCACGAGCGCCATTCAAAGCGGCGCCTTCATGCTGCTCGACGCTGCTCGATCGGATGAAAGCCGCGAGCCATCCGACCCGAGCCGTCGCTTGCTCGATCACTCCCCCCGGCCGCCCGACCGACGCGCCAACGGCGCGTAACGTAAGGGGACGTTGGCTCACCAATCGCTGTATGGGTCCCACGACCCCGCGGGACGAGGTCACGTACAATTTCTCACAAAGGATTACACGGGCGTCACAACGCGCATACGGGGAGCTGGTTAGTTCAGAGCATCGAACGATGGACTTCGAGGCAACTGAAGGGACATCCCATGCTCGCCACCGCCTTTGTCGCGCCCGCTCAGGACGGCTCGTCTTCGTTCATTGCGCCTGCCAATGCCCAGCCACGCGCCCTACGCAAGACCACTCATTTCGCAGATGGCCTATCGGCAGGTTCGACCCGAACCATCCAGCCCCGCGAACATTTGTTCTGTGAAGGCGACCCGGCGAGCCACGTCTACCTGGTCGAAGCCGGGCATGTCTGCATTTATCGCATGATGCCGGACGGCCGCCGTCAGGTGATCGACTTCGCTTATCCCGGCGACATGATCGGTTTGGGCGCGCTCGGTGAGCACGCGGCGAACGCGCAGGCGACCGCCAAGTCATGGGTGCGCTGCATTCCCATCGCGACGTTGCACACGTTCGTCGCCAACAATGCCAAGCTCGGCCTCGAGCTCTACGAAGCGCTGTCGCAGGAACTGCTGGCGGCGCGGGAGCATCTTTTCACCGTCAGTCAATGCTCGGCTCCCGAGCGCGTGGCGGCCTTTCTTCTCGCCCTGTCACGACGCAATGAGCGTCGTGGGGAAAATCCCGCTGAAATCGTGCTGCCGATGACCCGTACCGATATCGCCGATTTTCTGGGTCTGACCATCGAAACGGTCAGCCGGACATTGTCGCGCTTTCGTGCCGACGGCCTGATCACGATCGAGCATTGCATCCTCGTCACGCTGCTCGACAGCGACGGGCTGTGCGATGTGGCAGCGAGCGACAGTGCATCTGGCAAATGAGTTCGGGCCGGCGTTGCGCACACTCCCAGTCATCCCACGACTGCCTGCAAGGACCGCGAACATGACTTACAAAACCATCCTCCTGCACGTGAACGACGAACGCCGGGTTGCCGGTCTGGTCGATGCGGCGACCCACATCGCGACACGCCACGAAGCGCATCTGGTCGGCCTCTATGTGTTGCCGCCGGTGCCGACGTATGGCGGGACTGCTTTCGGCGCCAGCATGATCAAGAGTGCCATGGCGCGCTTCCGGGAAGAAGCCGGTCGCGTGCAAGCCGCGTTCGAAGCCGCTTGCAAGGGACGGCCCTTCGTCGCGGAATGGCGGCTGGTCGATCCCGAGGATCAAGGGGTCGCCGAAATGGTCATGCAGCATGGCCGCGCGGCCGATTTGATCATCGCGAGCCAGCGCGATCGTGAGTTCGACTTCTCGAGCATGCTCGATGTGCCGGAGCGATTGGCGATCGAAAGCGGCCGGCCTGTTTTGGTCGTCCCCTACGCCGGCAGGTTCCCGACTTTCGGCAAGCGCGTCACCGTCGCCTGGAATGGGAAGCGGGAAGCTGCGCGCGCGGTGTTCGATGCGCTGCCGTTGCTGAAGGCGGCCCAAAGCGTGCGCATCGTCTGGGTCAATCCACAAAAGGACTCCCTGGCGCCCGGCGATCTGCCGACGGCCGACATCGCTGCGTCCCTGGCCCGACACGGTGTGCGGTGCGAGGCCGGATCGACGACGGCAAACGATATCGGGGTCGGTGACGCCCTCGTGTCGGGCCTCACCGACGATGGCTCCGATCTGCTGGTCATGGGCGCGTATGGACATTCGCGCTTGAGTGAGTTCGTGTTTGGCGGCGCCACGCGACACATCCTCGACCACATGACGGTGCCCGTGCTGATGTCACATTAGCTTCACGAACCGAGCCCGCAGAGTGTCCGAGGTGGGGCCGCAGATGATCGATACCGAAGTTGCCGGCGCCAGGGGCACGCCATCGAATTCCACGCTGGCACGACGCCTCGATCTGCCGCTCACCGTTCTCTTCGGATTGGGCGTGACGATCGGTGCCGGCATCTACGTTTTGATCGGAGCTGCGGCGGGGCGAGCGGGCATGCACGCTCCGCTGGCATTTCTGCTGGCGGGTTTGGTGATGGCGCCGACAGCGATCGCCTATGCGGAGTTGTCGTCGCGGCTGCCGGTCAGCGCCAGCGAGGCGGCGTACGTCGAGGCGGGTTTTGGTTCCGACCTATTGGCCCGCATTGTCGGCCTGATCGTGCTGGCTGTGGGCGTCATCTCGGCGGCAGCGATTGCAAAGGGCAGCGCAGGCTACATTCACGAACTGGTCACCCTGCCGATGAACGTCATCCTCGTGGCGGTCATCGTGATCATGGGCAGCATCGCTGCCTGGGGAATTGTCGAGTCGGTGGCCATCGCCGGCCTGATGACGGTGATCGAGATCGGCGGGCTGCTCGCCATCATCTTCGTGGGGGCAACTCAATCGCCCGGCTTGGTGACCCGTCTGCCGGAGATGTGGACGGGTTTTGGCGATGTTGCGTCGATGACCGGCGTCGTCTCCGCATCACTGCTGGCCGTTTTTGCGTTCATCGGCTTCCAGGGATTGGCCAACATATCGGAAGAAGTGAAGCAGCCGCATCGGACATTGCCCAAAGCCATCCTTCTGACGCTCGTCATATCGACGGTGTTCTACATGGTCGTCGTGTGGATCGCGCTGATCTCGGTGCCGCGCGATGAGCTGGCTGTTGCTCGAGCACCACTGAGCCTCGTATTCGAGCGCGTCACGGGCGCCCCGCCGGTCATGATCAGCATCATCGCCGTGATGGCCACCATCAACGGCGTCATCATACAAATGGTGATGGCGTCGCGCATCTTGTACGGGATGGCCGAACGCAACCTCCTGCCGCAGCGCTTGGCCGTCGTCAGCCCCCTCACCCGCACCCCTCTCAACGCCACTGTTTTGGTGGTCTTGGCGGTTCTTCTTTTGGCGCTGGCACTGCCGATGGAACGATTGGCGGACATCACCTCGCAATTGACGTTGATCGTGTTTGCCTTGGTCAACGCCGCACTCGTACTGGTGAAATCGCGCGGCCTCCCGCCCCCCGCCGACACGTTCACTGCACCCATCGTCGTACCCGCCGCCGGCTTGCTGCTGTGCATTGCGCTCCTCATCGCTGCGCAATTCGGGTAGCGCGCCGGTTTTATCTGGAGTTCTTCGAGGTAACCAAGAGAGCACTGCCATGTCCCTGAAACGCATCCGGCTCGAACTCGCACGCGATCATGATTTTCCCAACGGCAGCCCCGAGCGCGGCTATGACTTCATCGCCCCGGTCAACGATGCCGGCCACTTGCTGGTGGCCGAATGGCACGAGCAGAGGGAGCGCTGCCGCGTGCGCCGCTTTTGGCCGGGCCAGCCCGAGGAGATCGGCCATCTCGTGCACAAGCGCGGTGGCAGTCACGGCGCCAACTGGGTGTTCGATTACGATCCGAAAACGACCAATGACGACGAGCCGGGCTTCAAGCTCGACCAACACCGGCTCGTCCCCGGAGAATACATATCCATCACCGAGCATGGCAGGGTGCAGCGAACATACTTCATCAAGTCGGTCGTCGACCTCGACTGAGTAGGGTGGAGGGCCCATCGACGTCGGAGACGCTCATGCCTGCGAGCCAGACGGAATTTCAGTCCCTCAACAGTGTCCGGCGGCCCTTCCGCAGGCTGGCCGAGTGCACCTCACACGCCGTCGGATCGCCGTGGGCGTTCGTCCTCGCGGTCGCCACGGTCGCGGCCTGGGGCGTTACGGGGCCGTATTTCAACTACTCCGACACGTGGCAACTTTTCATCAATACCGGGACCACGGTCGTCACGTTCCTGATGGTTTTCTTGATCCAGAATACGCAAAACCGAGACGCGACGATCGTCGCCTTGAAACTCGATGAATTGCTACGCTCCGTCGAGGGTGCGCGAACGGGTCTGGTCCAGCTCGACCACATGTCGGATGAAGAGCTCGAGGTGGTGCAGCAGGAGTTCGCCCGAATGCGCGACAAGTACGCACCCTTGATCGATGACGATTTGGCCCACGTCGAACGCGAGCTGGAAGCACGGCGCCAACGCGACTGATGTTCGTGGCCTTGGGCTCGGCTCGACCGGGTGTTTGCCGGCCCCACCACGTCCTCTCGTCCCTCAATCGATCGAGCGATCGGAGACTTCGCGTGTCCGCACGCGATGCGAGCTGTGCCGCAGTAACACGTGCGTGGCCGCGGCAAACTCGGCGACGGATCGTGTCTTCACGAGAAGTGCGATGGCGCCACACGACAGGGCTGCGTCCAAGCCATGCAGGAGCCCCTGCGGCCGTAATTCGGCACCGAAATCCACCCGGTCGAAGTGAGCAGGTGCGGCCACGAGTGGTGTGCCATCTGCCAGTGTGCCGATGTCGAACGTGGGGTGGTGGTGCTCCGGGGGCAGCACGGGCGCGCGCCCGGACGTCGACTCCAGAACCGCATGCAAGTGCGAGGGCGTACCGATCAAGCAGAGTTGTTCGGTCTCGATCGAATCCTCGGCCAATTCCCGGATGGCTTGGCTCAGCCGATCCGAACCGAGGAATGTCGCGACGGCCATGCGCTGCATATGTTCGCCCGACCTGGCCAAGTAGGTGCACTCCCTGCCCTCGACCCCAACGTCCTCATTCCACCGGATGGAAGCAGCGCTCCTCGAGATCTGGGGCGCATCGACCAGTCGAATCACTTGTTGCTCAAATCGACCGTTGGTGATCGTGCGTCGACGCTATGGCAGACGTGTCGGAGCTACCATGATCGAGATCAATCCCGCCGGACGCCCGCGCCCTGTGCTAAGCTGTTGGTCAGGGTGCGCTGAGAGCGCTTTTCGGATAGGTTCATGACGTCAGGTCAACCCATCACCATTCTCGTGGTCGACGACGATGCCGAGGTGCGCACGTTGCTGCGCCGCTGCTTCGAACTCGAAGGCTACGAGGTTGCGGAAGCAAAGGACGGGGCCGAAATGCGCGCGCGCATGCAGGCGCACTCCACGAACCTCATCACGCTGGACCTGAAACTGGGCGGTGAGGACGGGCTGGCCCTGGCGCGTGAGATCCGCGCCACCGACAACGTTCCGATCGTGATGATTACCGGCAAAGATGATCCGATCGACCGCATTGTCGGTCTCGAACTCGGCGCGGACGACTACATCGTCAAGCCGTTCCACCTGCGCGAGGTGCTGGCCCGTGTGCGCGCGGTGCTGCGACGATACGATCACGCCTCACACCATAGAACCAAAAGCAGTGGCGGCCTCGTCGATCAACAGGTTTTCGCCTTCGATCGCTTCCGCTTGCATCCCTCCCGGCGCGAAGTGCTGGACGCCGATGGCGCCGTCCTCGAGCTGACGACCGCCGAGTTCAACATGCTGCAAATGTTCGTCGAACGGCCCAGCCGCGTCCTCTCGCGCGACAACATCATGGACCTCCTGAAGGGGCACGATTGGTCGCCGCTCGATCGGTCCATCGATGCCCTCGTGGGGAGATTGCGCAAGAAAATCGAGGCCGACAGCGATCACCCGCGACTGATCAAAACCGTCCGCGGCGTCGGGTATGTGTTTTCCGCCGAGGTGAAGCAGCGCTGACGGCGCGTCGTTTGCGCCCGGTGGCCTTGGCCGTTCACGTGTGCAGCGCCTCACGAATGGCCCGCGCCAAATCCGCTTGCGCGTAGGGTTTGCGCAGCAACAGCGTGCCCGGATCGACCGCCTCACCATTGTTGGCCATTTCGGGCGCGAACCCCGACGTCAGCAGCACTTTGACATTCGGTTTGTTCTGCTTCGTCCAGCGCAGGACGTCGAAGCCCGACATTCCACCCGGCATGATCACATCGGAGAACACGAGCTCGATTTCGGCATGCTGCTCGAGCAAGCGCAGCGCCGATGCTCCGTCCTCGGCCACGAGGACCTGGTAGCCCAATGCAAGGAGCCGGGTGACGGTGAGGTGGCGGACCTGCTCGTTGTCTTCGACCACGAGAATGGTTTCTCCGATGCTCGAGGGGTTGACCGGGTCCGCCTCGTCGACCGACTTGGCGGCTCTGCCACTGGTATCGCGCGGCAAGTAGAGACTGACCGTCGTGCCCTTGCCAGGCTCGCTGTAGATCGTCGCCCGGCCATGCGACTGTCGAATGAAGCCATAGATCACGCTCAACCCCAGACCGGTGCCCCGACCGGGGCCTTTGGTCGTGAAAAATGGCTCGAAGGCGCGGGCGACGACTTCGGGCGTCATTCCCGAGCCGTCGTCGGACACGGAGAGTTTGACATAGGGCCCTGGCGGAGAGTCTGGTGGGCCCGGTTCGTCGTCGCCGAATTCGACATTCGCGGTCTCGATCAAAATACGTCCGCCATTGGGCATCGCATCACGGGCATTGATGGCGAGGTTGAGAATTGCGTTTTCGATCTCACTGGCGTCGACCGATGTGTTCCACAGATCTGGGGCCAGTTCCGAGGTGACGCTGATCGCTTCGCCCAGAGTACGGCGCAACAGTTCGGTCATTCCCACGGTGGTGTCGTTGAGGTTGACGACGGTCGGTTGGAGTGCGCGTCGACTGCTGAACGTCATCAATCGGCTCGTCAGGCGCGCGCCCATGCGCACCCCCTCTTCGGCGCGGTGCAGAAGGTCGCGTTCGACCTCACCGTCGATGCGCATGCCGAGCAACTCGAGATTTCCCGAAATGACGGTCAGCAAATTGTTGAAGTCATGCGCGAGCCCGCCCGTGAGTTGCCCCACGGCCTCCATTTTCTGGGCTTTCGCCAATTGTCGCTCGGTTTCCCGGAGCGCCAATTCTGCGGCCTGCCGATCCGTGAGGTCGGTAATGATGCCGGTGAAAAATCGCTTGTCGTTGACTTCGAACTCGCTGACCGAAAGGTGAATGGGAAACGTCGTCCCATCCTTGCGGCGCGCCGTGACCTCGCGACCGATGCCGATGATCTTCCTCTGACCGGTCGCGCGATAGGACTCGAGATAGGCGTCGTGGTGGCTGGCATAAGGCTCCGGCATGATGATGCGGATGTTGCTGCCGATCAATTCGTCTCGTTCGTATCCCAGCAGACGCGTCGTGGCCGCATTGATCGACTGTATGGTGCCGCGCGGATCGATCGTGAGAATGGCGTTGACAGCCGCGTCGTACATCGCCTCGACCTGGCGCGTGCGCTGCAGCACCTCGGCTTCCAGGCGCTCGTTGCCGCGGGTGAGCAGTTCCTCTGCGCGTTTGCGGCTCGTGATATCGCGGACCGTGCCAATCATGCGCAGGGCACGCCCGTTGATGAATTGAGGCTGCCCGCGCTCGACGACCCAGCGTTCTGGTGCCGTGATGGTGGCGATCATCCGATATTCCGCTTCGTAGTGGCCGGCTCCTTCAGGCTCGAGCGCTTGGCGCTGGGCCTCCAGTCGATCGGACCGATCGTCCTGGTGAAGCAGCGCCTCGAGGCGACTTGCCTCGCATTCGTGAATTGGAGGCATGCCCCAAGTGGCCGCCGCGCGCGCATCGAGCGTGATGGTGTTGGTGGCGAGATCGAGCGTCCAAAGTCCCATGTTGCCGCCCGCCAGAGCGATTTCAGCGCGATGTGCAGCGTCATGGAGCACGTGACCGGGTATGGCAACCAAGCCACGATAGACGAACCAAAGGGCGCCAATTTGGTAGGCGTGGCCGACACTGTCGGTGAGGCCGCCCGGGTGAAGCGAAACGATGAAGAACGGGCCCGCCAACGCCATCGCCGCCGCCGCAGTCAGCAGCGTGTACGGATCGAAGGATGCCCCCGCGGACGCCCGCAATCCCGGTTCGGTCGACTGTCGATAAAGGCCGCCAGCGGCCGCGAGACACAGTGCGATAATCAGGCCTTCGACGGCGCGGCTCACCGCTGTCGATCCTCCGTCTGCGGCGACCAACGCAGAGAACCAGTCGGCTCGAAACCACACGAGTGCTGTGACGGCGAGCACGTAGGCAAAGGGAAGAGCCGACCAACTGTTACGGATCGCAGCATTGGACCGGCGCCACGGTGACCACGCGACCCATGCGAGCGTCGCCGACGTCAGTAGTCGCGCGGCGAGCCAAAACACAGTCTCTCTCGAAGTGTCGGTCGGCGTCGAATTCGCTGCCAACCCTTCGATGCCGATGATCTGCAGAGATTCGAGTATCGCTGCGCAGAGAAACGCCGATCCCAGAAGCGTGATCTCCGGATTGTCATGATGTCTGCGCCAGTTGTACGCGACGACAAAGACGAGCACGTAGACGACGATCGCACATGTACCGGAGAACGTGTGCATCGCCGCATCGACAGCGCCGCTGGGTGCGCCGTAAATGCGGTCGATCAACCAGCTCGCAACGAGCAGGAGGACCGTCGCCGCGACGAGGCTGCCCGCGCTCGTCCAACTCGGCTTTCGCCATGAAGGCAATGAAGGCATGTGTTCCGCCAGCGAAATCCAGAGCACCACGTCGACGCGAAGAGCCTGCTATTTCAGATCGCCGCCAACCGCGTTGCCGAGCTTCCGGGTGTAGGAGGTCAAACGGTCGCCCACCCCTGTACCACGCAGGCATCGTGTCGCAGGCGCTCCGGTGTGCCGAGGAGCTGACGGTTGGCGTCGACGCGCTTCCACCAGAAGTGCAGCCCCAGCAGATCCGTGAACCCCATGCCGCCGTGGACCTCGGTCGCCAGGCGCGCCACCTCGCGCCCCGTGTCGTCGAGGTGCGCTTTGGCCTGCAACGCGGTCAGCCGCGCCTCCTCGGGCGCCGCGTCCTGCGCATAGGCTGCGTACCACACGAGACTGCGGCACGGCTCCAGCGCGGTCACTATATCGGCCAGCGTGTGCTTCACCGCCTGGAACGAGCCGATGACGCGGTCGAACTGCACGCGCTCTTTGGCGAAGGCCGTCGCCTGATCGAACATTGCCTGCGCCGCGCCGAGCGTATCGGCCGCCAGCATCACGCGCCCTGCATCGAGCACCTTCGTGCGCGCCGCCGTCGGGTCGTTGGCGGCACTCAGCACGATAGCGCTGGCGCCCTCGAACGTGACCTCACCCAGTGGACGCGTCCGGTCGAGGCTCGGCACCACAGTCGCTGTGACGCCCGCCGCATCGGTGGCAACCAGCGCCGCCCGACCATCGGCGAGATACACGATCACATGCGTCGCCCCGCCGGTATCGAGCACGCCCGTGAGCCGTCCTGAGACTTTGTCGCCCTCGAGCGTAACGGTCGCGCTACCCGTCTGCCCGATTGCTCCGGCAAACCCCATCGCGATGCGTACCTCGCCGCGCGCAATGCGTGGCAGCCACTCGGCCTGTTGCGTTTCCGTGGCGCTCGCCTGGAACGCCATCGGCGCCATCACGAGGCTCGCCGCAAATGCGCCGGGCACCGCGTGGTAGCCCAGGCTTTCCGCCGCCACCGCCGCATCGAGCACGCCGAGCCCCGCGCCGCCGTGCCGTTCGGGGATCAGCAGCCCCGGCAGACCTTGCGCGACGAGGCCCTCCCACAACGCCGCGTCGTACCCCCGCCCATCCGCCGCCAGCACGCGCCGGCGTTCCATCGGCACGCTATCGCCGAGAAAACCGCGCAGCTGTTCTTCCAGCATCTTCTGTTCGTCGGAGAGACCGAATTCCATGGCTCACGCTCTCCCCTGGGCGGATACGGCTTTGGGTTCGCGCGGCAGGCCCAATCCCCGCTCGCCGATGATGTTTTTTTGAATGTTGCTCGAGCCGCCGCCGATCATCAGCCCGATGTCGTACATGTGGTCGATGTGCCAGGCCGTGGCCTCGTCGGTCTCGGCGGCTTCGTCGGCCGGGTTGTAAACGAGGCCCGCCGCCCCCAACACGTCCACGGCGAGCGACGTCAACCGATAGCCCAGCACCGTGCCATTGAGCTTCGTAATCAACCGTCGCACACCGGAATCCTCGCCCTTCGCCTGCTCCGACAACAGCCGCATGCCGTGATAGCGCGAGGCCATCACCTCGCCCTGCAACCGGAGCAATCGATCACGATACTCCGAAATGGCCATCACGGGCTGCCCATCGAGCATCGTGCGTTGCATCAGTTCGCGCAGCCGTTCCAGCCGGCTCGACAGTCGATTGGCATCGCCCAGCAGCAACCGTTCGTATTTGAGCGTGACGTTGGCCACGTGCCAGCCGTCGCCCCGCCCCATGACGATCTGATCGGTCGGGATGCGCGCATCGGTGAAAAACGTTTCGTTGAAGGTCGCCCGGCCGGTCATCGTCACGAGGGGTCGCACCTCGATGCCGGGCGTCGTCATCGGCACCAGCAGATACGACAACCCGGCGTGCTTGGATTTCTCCGGCTCCGTGCGACACAGCAGAAACATCATGTCGGAGTAGTGCGCCGAGCTCGTCCAAATCTTCTGCCCGTTGATGACGAACTGCCCGTTCTCGACGACGGCACTGGTGCGCGCCGCCGCCAAATCACTGCCCGACCCTGGCTCCGAATAGCCCTGGCACCAGATGATGTCGCCGATGATGGTCGGGCGGATCCAGCGCTCGCACTGCTCCTTGGTGCCCACCTCCAGCAGCGTCGGCACGAACATGCTGATGCCCTGGTTCATGATGCCGGGGGAGACGTTGGCCCGGGACAGCTCGTCGGCGATGATGGCCAACTCCAGCACGTCGAAGGGCAGCCCCGATCCGCCATAGGCTTTCGGAATGGTGCGCGCGAAGTAGCCGTTCTCGATGAGTAGCTTTTGCCAGTCCTTGGCTTTTTGGCTGGGTTTCTGGCGTCCGCCGCCGGGTTTGGGGGACAAGTGGCCCCATTTGGCCACGAAAGAGCGCACCTGCTGTTGCAGCTCGAGATACGTCTGCGAGTACGTGAGGTCCATCGTCCTCCCCCTTCGCGGCTCAAAGCGTTTTGCCGTCAACGGACTGTGCCATTGCCGACCGGACCGGGCAACCGCGTCGCTGTTATCGCCGCCATTAACGGTGGTTGGGGTTCGATTGCCTCAGATCATGGCTGTTTGCGCCCTCCCTCCCCATATGGAGAAAGGATCGAACGAGCCGCGCCCGGCGTTGTGAGATCGCAACTGTCAGGCGCCGATCGAAAGTGAGACTTCAATGCTGGGATCTTCGATGAAGCTGTTTACCATCGCAGGCACGGATGTGCGCCTGCATCCGACGTTTCTGCTGCTGCTTGCCTGGATTGGCTTGGTGAATTGGCTGCAAGGCGGCGCCGACGCGGCCATCTATGGCATCGTGTTCATTTCGTTGCTGTTCGTCTGCGTCGTTCTGCACGAGTTCGGCCATATTTTCGCGGCGCGGCGTTATGGCATTCGTACGCCGGACGTGACCCTGTTGCCGATCGGTGGCGTCGCGTCGCTCGAGCGTATGCCGGAGAAGCCCTCGCAGGAGATCATCGTTGCGCTGGCCGGCCCCGCCGTGAACGTGGTGATTTTCCTGATCTTGAGCCTTTTCCTGGGCGCCTTCATCGACCGATCCCAGATTCTCGAGCTTCAGCAGGCCCGCTCGGGCAATGCGCTTCTGGCCCAGCTCGCTGCCGCCAACATTGCTCTTGCCGTGTTCAATCTGATCCCGGCGTTTCCGATGGACGGGGGCCGCGTGCTCCGTGCCGTCCTGGCCACCCGGCTCGGCTACACGCGCGCCACCCGCATCGCCGCCAACATCGGCCAGGGCGTGGCCGTCGTCCTGGGTTTCATCGGACTTTTCGGGAACCCGCTGCTCGTGCTCGTGGCGATCTTCATTTTCCTGGCGGCGGCCGGCGAGTCGGGGTTCGTGCAAGCGCGCGACATTGCCCGCGGCCACCTCGCGTCTCACGCCATGATCACGCGCTACGAGTCCCTGGGGCCGCAATCGTCGGTGGACGATGCCGCGGGGCTTCTGCTGCGCACCACACAGCACGAGTTCCCCGTGGTTGACGGCGCAGGCCGGCTTCGCGGTGCGGTCACACGCGAAGCGATCATTGCCGCATTGCAGGCGGGCCAAGGAACAGCACCCGTCCTCGACGTCATGACGCGCGAGGTGGCGACCGTCGGTGAAACGGCTTGCCTCGAAACGGTGTTTACCGATTTGTTGCGCAACTCGGCTAGGTTCGTCGGCGTGGTGGATCGCGATCAAAAACTGGTGGGGTACCTCACACCCGAAAACATCAGCGAGCTGGTGCTGATACGGTCGTCGCGGCAGGCAGCGACCAGACAGCACGCGCGGGCTTGAGCTCGGATGGCGAAGAGGACCTCGGCTGCATGACGATGAAGCCCGATCAGCCCACGTCCCCGAAAGCGCAAGCAGCAGCGCCGGCTCCCGTGCGCGAGCGCCGTCGGGTCAAGGTTGCGCGCTATCTGCGCACCGCCGCGATCGTGGCGGGCTTGGCGGTTCCAGCCCTGTCGCTGATCCCTTTGGGGTCGCTGTGGCTGTGGCAGAATGGGTATCTTCTCTATTGGGCGCTGGCGGCCTGCGTCACGACGGGTCTGGCCTTTGCCGCGCAACGCTTCTTGTTTCCGGTCGAGGCTCAGGTGGTCGCCTCGGACGCAGCCGATCCCGACGCGGACATTCCCGGCCACACCCCGCGCGAGGCCGAAGCCTGGCGCGAAGTTCGCCGCCTCGCCACTGGGACGCAACCCGACAGCCTCTACAGCCAAGACTCCGCCTTGGCTGTCGCAGCCGACGTCGTTGACCGCGTCGCGCACATCATGCGGCCCGGTGTGAAGGAGCCGATTTGGCATTTCACGGCGCCCGAAGTGCTGGCCCTGATCGAGCAGGTCAGCCGCCGCCTGCGTCTGTTCGTCGATGAAAACGTGCCGCTGGGCGATCGATTGACCATTGCGCAGGCACTGCAACTCTATCGCTGGCGCGGCGTCATCGACACCGCCCAGAGCGCCTACGATATCTGGCGTCTCGTGCGCCTGCTCAATCCGCTCACGGCCGTCACGCACGAGATTCGCGAGCGTCTTTCGCATCAGCTTTACGACTGGAGCCGCGACCACGTCGCCAAACGCCTCGCCGAAGCCTACATCGAAGAAATCGGCCGCGCCGCGATCGACCTCTACAGTGGTCGCCTGCGCGTCATTGGTAGCGATCCCGAACGGCTGCACGAGCAGGTCGTCCCCGTCGATGCGACCGCTGTGGATCGTCCCCTGCGTATCTTCGTGGGCGGCCAAGTCAACGCGGGCAAGTCGCGTCTCGTCAACGCGCTGGGCCAGGAAGCCGGCGCCGCGGTCGATCTGGTGCCGACGACGAGCGCCTTCACCGCCTTCACCATCGGTCGCGACGAACTACCCGGCGCCGTCGTCATCGACAGTCCGGGTTTGCGCAGCGATGCCAAGCAACGGCGCGAGACGATCGATATCGCTGCCGACTGCGATCTCGTCGTGTGGGTCGTGGCCGCCCATCGCGCCGATCGCGACGTCGACCGCGCCGCGCTTGCCGATCTGCGCCATCACTTCGCCGCGCAGCCCGATCGCCGCCCGCCGCCGATCCTGCTCGTGCTGTCGCACATCGATCAGCTTCGCCCTTGGGGCGAGTGGCAGCCGCCCTACGACGTTGCCAACCCCACTACGCCGAAGGCTCGCACCATTCGCGACGCCATGATGGCCGCTGCCACGGACCTCGCCTTCCCTCTCGACGAGGTCGTGCCCGCGTGCCTCGATCCGACGGTCGGGCTCTACAATGTGGACGTGATCTGGGCCCGTATCGTCGATCTGGCGCCCGATGCCCGCCAAACCCAGCTCGTTCGCCTGCTGCGCACCGGCACGAAAACCGGCCAGTGGCGACGCCTGTGGACGCAGGCCTCCAATGCGGGGCGCGTGATCGCGGGCCAGATCGTCACCGCCAGCAAATCCAAACGCGACTGAACGCCATTGCTCGCAAGCCTTCGAGCCCGCTACTGTGCCCCTCGACTTTCAACGATCAGGGCAGGAGACAGGGACATGGACGGCAAAAATCCCGCACGCGAGCGTTTGCAGAAGGGCGAGTTGGCCATCGGCATCGGCCTGCGTCAGGCGCGCACCGTCGATATCGCGCCGGCGATGAAAACCTGCGGCTACGATTGGCTGTTCATCGATTGCGAGCACAATTCGATGACGCTCGACATGGCCGTGCAAATCTCCGTCACCGCCAACGCGTGTGGCATTTCCCCCATCGTGCGCGTGCCATACGGCCAGCTCGACATGGCGACGCGCGTGCTCGACGGCGGCGCCTACGGCATCGTCATGCCCCACGTCGACACCCCCCAAGAAGCCAAGGAAATCGCCGACCGCCTGCGCTATCCACCTGTGGGCCGCCGCTCGATCGGCGGGACCATGCCGCAGCTCGGCTTTCCCACCATGCCGCCCGGCGAGTCCACCAAGATCATCAACGACAACCTGCTCGTTGTCGTCATGCTGGAATCGCCGCTGTCGATCAAGAACGCGGACGCGATCGCCGCCGTCCCCGGCATCGACATTCTGCTCATCGGCACGTCCGATCTCACGATGGAAATGAACCTGCCCGGCCAGCTCCTGCACCCCGAAGTCGTCAAGGCCTACGAGGCGGTTGTTGCTGCGTGCAAGAAGCACGGCAAATGGGCCGGTATGGGCGGCGTCTACACCGACGAAGGCTTGACGAAATACATCGGCATGGGCGTCAAAGCCGTCCTCGCCGGCGGCGACATGCCCTTCCTCATGCAAGCCGCCTCCGCCCGCGAGAAGCATCTGCGCGGATTGAAGGTTTAGAGGAGGTCCGACAAACAAGGTTGGGTCAAGCGCAGCGCGACCCGACATTCACGGCAGGCGCGGAACTGTTGGGTCGCGGCCAAGTGGCCTTGACCCAACCTACGCCCGACCCGTGCTGTCAATGTGCGCCGCACCCCCTCTCCTGAAACTCAATTGGATGATGCGGCGCCCGTTTCATGGATCAAGGTGTGCGCAGCAGATGGAAACTCACCCCAGCTTGCGCCGGTACAGCGCGATCAGGCGTTCCCAGTGCCGTTCGGCGGCGTGCTTGTCGTAAATCTTGCGCTGCGGGAAGGCGAAGCCATGATGCACGCCGGGATAGATTTCCAGCTCACCCGGACTGCCCGCAGCCTCGAACAGCTTCTGCAACTCGGCCACCATCGGCAACGGTGCCAGCTCGTCGAACTCGGCGCAGGAGATGTGCACTTCGCCTTTGATCTTGCCGAGC
>JANOHP010000120.1:0-26137 GCA_031406575.1 Hyphomicrobiales bacterium | reverse complement strand
ACACCAAAAACAAGGAACATCGTCGAGCCTGCAAAATCCGCCAGTAGCGGTGACGACCACCTGCGTGCCAACGCCAGCCCGTCTCGCGACATCGCCAAACCAGCCAAGAACTGCCGGGCATTATGAGAAGGTCGGGCTAGCGCCCTACGACGAGACTGTCAGGCGTAGCAAGCGATCCGCGTTGCCGTGCGTCAGTTTGGCCATGTCGGCCGGCGCCAACGTGATGCGATCGAGAAACTGTCGGCCGTCCGCGTTGGGCGTATAGGGGTAGTCGACCGAGAACATGATGCGATCGATGCCGAACGTCAGCAGCGCCGCCAGAAACGGCGGTTGGGTGAATATGCCGCTCGTCGTCAGCCAGACGTGATCGAGAATGGTCTGGCTGATCGGTCGCTGCAGATGTTCGATATCGGCGGCAAACACTTGGTCGGCGCGGGCCAGCATCATAGGTAGCATTTCGCCCATATGGCCGATGATCAGCTTCAGCTTGGGATGCTTGTCGAGGGTCCCGGCGAGCACCAATCTCAGGATGTGAATGGCGGCCTCCGAGTGCCATCCCCAACCGGCTGACTCGAGGACGCGCCCGGCGCCTGCATCCAGTCCGCCGAAATAGGCCGCGCGCACAGCTTCCGGCGCCAAGTGCGGGTGCACATAGATCGGTACATCGAGATCGACCGCCGCCGATAAAATCGCGTCGTAGCAGAGATCATCGAGGAAGCGGCCGTCAGTCGTTCCATTGATGAGTGCGCCGACGAACCCGAGCTGTCGCACACAGCGCACGAGTTCCGCCGCACATGCGTCCGGGCTCTGCATCGGCAGCACCGCGAACCCCTGAAAGCGATCGGAATGACGCTGAATCGCCGTCGCCAAATGATCGTTCATCTCGCGGGCGATCACCACACCTTCGGGTCCCGGTACGAGATCAGGACCGGGACCGGTGTTCGACAGCACCTGAACCGTGATGCCGGCCTCGTCCATGTACGCTAATCGTTGCGCGCCGATCTCCGGCGCAATTTCGATCGGGTTCGGCCCGTTCAACGGCGGCTTGCGCGGCCGAAACCCCCGCGCGGCGATGGCGCGTGGATCGATGCGTCGGACGAGATGGGGACCGGTAAAATGCTCTTCCAACGCCACGACGCGCATGGGGCGGCCTCCAGATGCGAGGCTGCGACTGTCGCATCGCTCACCTCTGGCGGCAAGCCGCCGACGCAGGAGCGCTCATTTCTCGCGACAGAACTTGTCGTAGATGGCCAGAATGAAGCGCCGCGTCGTTTCATCGGCCAAGCTGTAGAAAACCGCGCGCCCATCTCGTCTGGTCTCGACGAGGCCTTCGTGGCGCAGGCGGGCCAATTGCTGAGAGACGGTGGCTTGGCTCAACCCGAGAAAGGTCTCCAGCTCGGTGACGGAGCGCTCGCGTTCAGCCAGCAGGCAGAGAATGACGAGACGGTTTTCGTGCGCGACTGCTTTCAAGAAGTCACTGGCCTTGCGCGCCTTCTGCAACAGGCTCTGCAAGTCGGGAGACATGACCCGTTCTTGTTCTTGGGAGTGTTCGCTCTGCTGAGTTGGAGATGGGGTCATGGCGTTGCTATCTATTGAGTTCAGTGGTGGCCATCAGCGGTTCGGCATCGGCAATCGCGAGGGTTGGCGGCGTGACATTCGGCTGGGCTCCCATCGACGAGCGGTCGAGCTTCACCAACAGCTCGGCAAGGAGCCCCCAAAAGAAATCGGCTCCGGGATAACCGATGATGCGTCCGATCTCGCGGCCCTTGTCCGCCAGTACGAACGTGGGCGAGACGACCACGGGCGAGGCAAGCTGAACGCCGCTCGCACGCGCTTGTGAAATGTCGATGCGCCGCAAGGGTGCGCGCTTGCCCTCGGGTGTGCTGGGATAGGCGACGCCGATCTCTTTGCGCCAGCGCTCGCACCACGGACACCCCTGCTCCTCGAACATGATCAGCTCGGCAGCGCGTGCCGCGCTGACGACGCCGAACGAATAGACGCAGACGAGCAGGGCGACGATGGTCAACCGGCGGATGCGCGAGTTCACCATCATTCGCCCCACCACGTCATTTGTTGACCGGGCTCTGGGGATCGAACAGGTAGGCCGTCAGATCCTTCATGTCCTGTTCGCTCAGGAACTTGTTGTGCCCGAAGCGCGGCATGTTCGAGCACGGCTGCACGGCTTGGGCGTTGTAGATCTTGGCATACGCCGCTTTCGCCTCCTCGGGCCTGAACTTGCGGATTTTGCCGTATTCCAGCAAGGTTGGGCCCAGAGTGCCGTAGCTCAGCTCGGCTTTCGACAATTGGTGGCACGCATAGCAGTTGCCGCCTATGGGGCCGCCGGGCTGATCACTGAATTGTCCGCCCGTGCCGCGCTGGGCCAATTGTTGGCCCTTTTTCCAATCACCCAACACGCTGCCATCGGCTGGAAAGACCAGTGAGGCTTTGGCCGTTTCGACGAGTGTTTTGTCCTGCTCCGGGGTCAATACGCTGCGCGTTTGCGAGCACACGCGCTGCGCTTCGTCGGGCACGATGCGCGCCTGCCATTCGGGCGACGCACCCTTGAACGTCGCTTGAATGTATTTGTCGACGACGGCGGGATCGACCTTTGCCGCCTGCTGCGCGGCGACTGATCCCACCGAGCAGGTGATGCCGATGGCTGCCAGAATTGAAAGTATCCGCATATCGCTCTCCCCTTATCGCTTGATCGAGGGGACGGTGATCGTCGCCCCTTCGGCAGTCTTGTTGAGATAGAGGGTGAGTGCGGTCAGACCATCGCCCAGATAATCGGGTTCGGGCCAGCGCATCTGGCGGTAACAGTCCCATAGGCGATGCTGCATGGTTCGAAGCTGGCTCTGCGAGACCCGATAGGTCGGCCACGATCCCATCGTCTCCTGAACTTGTTTGCCGGGCTTGGAGAGGACGGGGAGCGCCTGCAGGCGAATGCGCTTGTTCTCGTCGCCGTGGCAGGTGGCGCAGGAAAAGTCCCACTGCCCGCCGCGCCGAAAGAACATGGCCTCACCGACGGCATACATCTCCTGCTCCTTGGCGTGCTCGACCTTGATGGCGAATTTCATCCCGCTCGATTTGTTGGCGATGAAGGCGACGAGGTCCTCCATATCGGAGATGCGCCCCGGTCCACCGAACTTGCGCTTCACGACGTCGGCCGTATCGAGCCCCTGCACTGTCTGCATGCACCACAACAGGCGCTGCTCGAGGTCCATGACGCGATCCGCGTCCTTGAAGTAGCGCGGCAGCTTGGCATAGGCGCCTTCGAGCTTGCCCGTTCCTTCACCCAGGTCGCACGGCTCGAGAGAGACCTTCTTCGCGCCGCGCGCCAATTTCCAAAGCGCCTCGCCGCGGTCGACGTTCAGGAAACCCGGATTGGACATCGGGTCGCTGATCATCTCGCGGTATTTTTCGATCTCTTTTTCGGCGTCGCCGGGACTTTGCGCCAATGTGCTACTCAGGCCGATCCCCATGCCCAGAACCAGGCCGACGAGTAGCTTCCTGATGGTCATTGTTTCATCCCTTTTTTGCACCGCAGCACGTTTCTCTGCCGCTGACTTTTGCAGCGCGAGTGTAGCCGCGCCTGTCGCATTGTCGCAAGCTCATATTGACATATTCTATTTTTCGAATGTATTTATGGTCGCCACGGTTCAGACGGCAGCAGTATGATCGGCCACTTCAGCCGGCAATCAGGAGGAAACGAGATGACGCTTCTCGAGCCCAGGCGAACACGCCGGGACATGTTGAGCCTCGGCGTCTCGGGCGCCGCAGCCCTTATGGTGCTGCCGACCGTTGCCTTGGCCACGCCAGAAAAAGTCGCCGGCGAGATCAAAAAGCTGTTCGGCGACAAGCCTCTCGTTCCCGGTAAAATCAAGCTCGATCTACCGTCGATCGCGGAGAACGGCCTCGTCGTGCCGCTGAATTTCGAGGTCGAAAGCCCGATGACGGAGAAGGACTACGTCAAGTCCGTGCATTTCTTCGCTGAAGGCAACCCTTCAGTCGGCGTTGCCTCGTTCCATTTCTCGCCGATGTCGCCGAAGGCCTCTGCGGCGATCCGCATTCGATTGGCCAAGACACAGGACATCGTGGCGGTCGCTGAAATGTCGAGCGGCGAAATCTACACGGCGCGTAAGGAAGTGAAAGTCACCATCGGCGGTTGCGGCGGCTGATCCGTCGTCCCGAACGGCTGCACCATCCCATTTTTCTCTTCGAGGTGTTTCACAATGGCTGCCCCCACCCCCCGCGTGCGTATGCCCGCCACCGCCAAAGCCGGTGAGGTCATTGAAGTCAAAACGCTCATCAGTCACGACATGGAAAGTGGCCAGCGCAAAGATTCCGCCGGCAATACGATCCCCAGAAAAATCATCAAAGAGTTCAAGGCGACGTTCAACGGCAAGGAGGTGCTGCGCGTCGACTGGCATCCGGCCGTCTCGGCCAATCCCTACCAGTCGTTCTTCGTGCGCGTGCCGGAAACGGGAACGTTCGAATTCGTTTGGACCGACGATGACGGCTCCGTCTACAAGGCCGAGCAGAAAGTCACCGTCGGCTGACGTGTGCGCCGGGTGTCCTGCCCGGCGACCCAAATTGACAAGAAACAATGACGAGGGTCGCCGTTGGCGCTTCGGCTCGCGGTGAGCTGCGGCCATGCGCGTGCCCGGCCGTTCGTACCCTGGCGGAGACCATATGATCACCCGTCGCGATTTTATCACCGCCGCTTCGGCAGCCGCCGCCTTGACCGTCGGCGGTGTCGGGCAGCTCGGCCATCTCGCCGCTCAAGGTAAGCTCACGCAAGACGAGCTCCTGCGGTTCGATGCGACTGGCAACGTCACGCTGCTGCATCTGACCGATCTGCATGGCCAGTTGATGCCGCTGTATTTTCGCGAGCCCTCCATCAACATCGGCGTCGGCGAAGCGAAGGGTAAAGTTCCCCACCTCACGGGCGCCGAGGCTCGCGCCGCGTTCAAGCTGGCCGCCAAGAGCCCCGAGTCGCACGCTCTGACCGATAGCGACTTTGCCGAACTCGCGCGCAACTACGGTCGCATGGGCGGTCTCGATCGCATCGCCACTCTCATCAAAGCCATCCGGGCCGAGCGCGGCGACAAGACGTTGCTGCTCGACGGCGGTGACACCTGGACGAACAGTTGGACGTCGCTGCAGACCAAGGGACAAGACATGGTCGACGTGGTCGGCCTGTTGAAACCCGATGCCATGACCGCCCACTGGGAATTCACGCTCGGTGAGGCGCGGGTCCTGGAACTCGTCGAAAAACTGGGGTTCGCATTCCTCGCTCAAAACGTGCGCGACAAAGAATTCGAAGATCCTGTTTTTCCCGCTCAGAAAATGTTCGAGCGCGGCGGCGTCAAGATCGCGGTCATCGGCCAGGCGCTCCCCTTCACGCCGATCGCAAATCCCAGCTGGATGATCCCGAAATGGACCTTCGGCATCCGTGAGACCGAGATGCAAAAGGAGGTCGATGCGGCGCGCGCGGCTGGCGCCGATCTGGTGGTTCTGCTCTCCCACAACGGCTTCGATCTCGACCGCAAGATGGTGCAGCGGGTCAACGGCATCGACGTCGTTCTGACGGGCCACACGCACGACGCCGTGCCCGAGGTGACGGTCGTTGGTAAGACATTGATGGTGGCTTCCGGCTGTCACGGGAAATTTTTGTCGCGGCTGGACCTCGACGTGCAGGGCAAGCAGATCAAAGGCTACCGCTACCGCCTGATCCCGATCTTTTCCGACGCCATTACGCCTGACGCAGAAGTCGCAGCTGCCATAGCAAAACATCGCGCACCCTACGCCAAGGACTTGTCGCGGGTGCTCGGCAAGACCGACACCCTTCTCTACCGGCGCGGCAGCTTCAATGGCACGCTCGACGATGTGATCTGTGATGCCATGCTCTCCGAGCGAGACGCCGAGATTGCGCTGTCTCCGGGTGTTCGCTGGGGAACGACGTTGTTGCCCAACCAGGACATCACGTTCGAGGATATCACCAACGCCACGGCCATGAGTTACCCCGCCTGCTATCGCATGACGATGACGGGCGCGCGGATGAAGGAAATACTCGAAGACATCGCCGACAATATCTTCAATCCCGACCCCTACTATCAGCAGGGCGGCGACATGGTCCGCACAGGGGGGCTCGGCTACACGATCGACATTTCAAGGCCCATCGGTCAGCGCATCACCGGCATGACGCTGGTGAAGACCGGCGCCGCCCTGGATCCCGCTCGCGAGTACGTTGTCGCCGGTTGGGCCAGCGTCAATCAGGCCACCGAGGGTCCTGCGATTTGGGACGTGGTCGCCAAGCATATCGAAAGCAAAAAGACCGTCAGCTCGTCCGAGCGCAGCGCCATCAAGGTCGTTGGCATTTGAAGGGAGAGCGCACATGACCGATCGATCCAAAACCGATGACGACGCGCCCGTCGCCGAAGGGCGCCGCCGCTTCCTCGGCGGCGCCCTCGCCGGTGGCTTGTCGCTCGCATCGGGTGGTGCAGCGGCTCAGGAGAAGGGCGCTGCGCCAGCGCTGAAAAGCAATCCGCGCAACCTGCCGCCCAACGTGCCGCGCTGGTCCAAGGTGCTGGGCGACAGCGTGGCCGCCCACCCCTACGGGCAACCCTCGAAATTCGAAAAACACGTCATCCGCCGAGATGTCGAATGGCTGACGGCGTCGCGCGAGAGTTCGGTCAACTTCACGCCGTTGCATGAATTGGACGGCATCATCACACCCAACGGACTGTGTTTCGAACGCCACCACGGCGGCGCCGCAGAGATCAACCCACTCGATCACCGGCTCATGATTCACGGCCTCGTCGACAAGCCGTTGCTGTTCACGATGGACGACATCAAGCGCTTTCCGCGCGTCAATCGCATCCATTTCCTCGAGTGCGCGGCAAACTCCGGCATGGAGTGGCGCGGCGCTCAGCTCAACGGTTGCCAGTTCACACACGGCATGGTGCACAACGTCATGTACACCGGCGTGCTGCTGCGCGACATTCTCAACGAAGCCGGGCTCAAGCCGAACGCCAAATGGATTCAAATGGAGGGCGCGGATTCAGCGGGCATGAATAGGTCGCTGCCGCTCGCCAAGGCGCTCGAAGATACGATCGTCGCGTTCAAGATGAATGGCGAGGCGCTGCGCACGGAGCAAGGCTATCCGCTGCGCATCGTCATTCCCGGGTGGGAAGGCAATCTGTGGGTCAAGTGGTTGCGCCGCATCGAGGTCGGCGATCAACCCTGGCTCGCGCGCGAGGAGACGTCCAAATACACTGACCTCATGGCTGATGGCCGGTCGCGCCGATACACGTTCTTCATGGATGCCAAATCGGTCGTGACCAATCCGGCACCCGAAGCGCCCCTCAAATACAAAGGCCGCAATGTGCTGTCGGGCCTCGCCTGGTCCGGCCGAGGCAAGGTCACGCGCGTCGACGTCTCGTTGGATGGCGGCCGCAATTGGCAGGAAGCGCGCATCGACGGCCTCGTGCTCGAAAAATCACTCACCCGCTTCTACGTCGACTTCGACTGGCAGGGCCAGGAGCTGATGATCCAATCGCGCGCCCACGATACGACGGGCTACGTGCAGCCGACCAAAGAGGAGCTGCGCAAGGTTCGCGGCGTCAACTCGATCTATCACAACAACGGCATCCAAACGTGGCTGGTGCGCTCGAACGGGGAGACGGAAAATGTCGAAATTTCCTGATCGCCGTCTCCTGGCATTCGCCGCCCTGCTCCTCTGCACCCTGCCGGCAAGCGCGCAGAAAATCGGCGTCGGCCGCGAAGCAACGCCAGCCGAGATCAAAGCGTGGGACATCAGCGTGCGCCCGGATGGCAAGGGTTTGCCTCCAGGCAAGGGCAGCGTGAAGCAGGGCGAAGAACTCTTCATCGCCCAATGCGCCGCCTGCCACGGCGATTTCGGCGAGGGCCGCGATCGCTGGCCGGCTTTGGCCGGGGGCCATGACACGCTCAAGCATGACCGACCAGACAAGACCGTGGGTTCGTTCTGGCCCGCCGCATCGACGGTGTTCGATTACATCAAGCGCGCCATGCCCTTCGGCAATGCCCAGTCGCTGAGCAACGATGAACTCTATGCGTTGACCGCTTACCTGCTCCACATCAACGAGGTCATCAAATCCCCCGATTTCGAACTCGACGATAAAAATTTCACCACCATCAAAATGCCGAATGCTGCGACCTTCTACGACGACGACCGGGAGACGACCGAAAAACACTTCTGGAACCGCAAGCCCTGCATGAAGGACTGCCGAAAAGGCACGGCGAACGTGTTGAACCGCGCCCAAGCCCTCGACGTGACGCCAACCGACAAATCCGGTCCGAAAGTCGATTGAATACGCGCGCCACGACGGCGAGCCCTGCTATGATGGGATGCGGGTAGCGTAATGAGAGGTCACATGCCAATCCTGTCGCGACTTGTCGGTTTGATCGCACTGATCCTGGTGGTGATGGCGACTTCGGTGCTGCCGCAGCCGGCATCCGCCGAAGACTCGGTCAGCTTCACACGCAGAGGGGCGACCTACGAAGACGTGCGCATCGATCTCGAAAACGCCGTCATCGCGGAAGGCTTGAAGATCGACTACAGCGGCAACATCGCCGCCATGCTGCAACGCACCGGCCCCGATGTCGGCTCGAATCAGCCTGTCTACCAGCACGCCGAATTCATCATGTTCTGCTCCGCCAAGCTATCGCGTGCCATGATGGAAGCCGACCCGGCGAATATGTCGAAATGCCCCTACGTCGTGTTCATCTATCAACGGGCTGCGACCAGCAAAGAAGTCGTCGTCGGCTATCGCAAAGTCGAGGTGTCTGGCCGTGGCGCCAAGGCGCTCGAGGAGATCAACAAGCTGCTCGACCGCATCGTGCGCACCGCCGCAAAGCCGTGAGCGATGAATTCTGGGCGACCAGAGTGAACTTCATCGACCGTTGAACCGGCATCTGGACGCCCCGGAAATGCCGTGCCATATGACATCGGCACTTTCGGGGGAGGATTGTCACACGTGACGGTTGGCCAAAGCGCGCAAGCGCAGGGAGCTTCGACGCCGGTTGCCCAGGGCGCCAAAGCCTTGCTCAGCGTTCGCGGCGTCTGCGTGCGGTTCGGCGGCATTGTCGCCCTCGATGGCGTCTCGTTCGATGTCATGCCCGGCGAGATCGCCGGCCTCATCGGTCCCAACGGGGCCGGCAAGACGACCCTCTTCAACTGCCTGTCTCGCCTCTACGTGCCGAGCGAAGGTGACATCCTCTTCGACGGACGCTCCATTCTCGACCGCCCGCGCCACGCCATCGCATCCATTGGGATGGGCCGCACGTTCCAGAACGTGGCGCTGTTCGATCGGTTGACGGTGCTCGAAAACGTCAAGGTCGGCTGCCACGCCCAAAGCTGTGCGGGCACGATCGCGAGCGCCCTGCGCTTGGCGTCCACCCGGAAAGAGGAAGCGGAAATCACGGCGCGTGCGCACGAGCTGATCTCGTTCATGGATCTGGACGGCTTTGCCGACCATCCCGCCGGCGGCCTCCCGTTCCCGATCCGCAAACGCGCGGAATTCGCTCGTGGTCTCGCCTCCAGGCCCAAGCTCCTGCTGCTCGACGAGCCAGCGGCTGGCCTCAACCACGACGAGATCGATGTGCTCGAGGATCAGATCCGCCGCGCCCGCGACATCCAGAATGTGACGGTGCTGCTCGTCGAGCATCACATGAGCTTGGTCATGTCGGTGTCGGACAAAGTGGTCGCTATCGATTTCGGCAAGAAAATCGCCGACGGCACACCCGCCGAAGTTCAACGCGACCCGGAAGTCATCCGGGCCTATCTCGGCACGGGGTCTTGAGGATGGCGGCGTTACTCGAGGTGAAGGGGCTGAAGGCGTACTACGGCCAGACCCAAGCGCTCCACGACGTCAGCTTTTCGCTGGCGGCGGGTGGCATCACGACGCTGCTTGGCGCCAACGGTGCCGGCAAAACGACGACACTGCGCGCCATCTGCGGCATGATCCGCACCGACGGCGAGGTGCTGTTCGACGGTCGGCCCATTCGCGGGCAAGCCACGGAAAACATCGTGCGATTGGGGGTCGCTCACGTGCCCGAGGGACGCGGCACGTTCACGACGCTCTCGGTCG
Organism: Hyphomicrobiales bacterium; assembly: GCA_031406575.1. Classification (GTDB taxonomy): domain Bacteria; phylum Pseudomonadota; class Alphaproteobacteria; order Rhizobiales; family Hyphomicrobiaceae. The sequence continues at coordinate 16,004 of JANOHP010000120.1, read as the reverse complement.
ACGAGAACCTCAAGATTGCCGCCTACACGCGATCGGACCGCGCGGCCGTCAAGCGCGACCTCGACACGGTGTTCGAATATTTCCCGCGCCTGAAGGAGCGGCTGAGCCAACAGGCCGGCACGCTGTCAGGCGGCGAGCAACAGATGCTGGCCATTGCCCGCGCGCTCATGCTGTCGCCGCGCTTGATGCTGCTCGACGAACCGTCGTTCGGATTGGCGCCGCTCATCGTGCAGGAAATCTTTCGCATCATGCGCCGCATCAACGAAGAGGCGGGCGTGTCCATGCTGCTGGTCGAGCAGAACGCCGCGTTGGCCCTCGATCTGGCCGAGGAGGCCTATGTCCTCGAAACGGGGCGCGTCGTCATGTCGGGCAAGGCGAAAGACGTCAAGAGCGACGAAGGCATTCGCCGCTCGTATCTGGGATATTGAAGGGTACAGACGTGGAACAGTTTCTGCAGCAGTTCGCCTCGGGGCTCGCCAGCGGCGCCATCTACGCCTGCGTGGCGCTGGCGCTGGTGATGATCTTCGTGTCGACGGATCACATCAATTTCGCCCAGGGCGAAATGGCGATGTTCTCCACCTTCGTGTGCTGGCAGTTGATGCAGTGGGGGGTGGGTTTCTGGGGCGCGCTGATCATCGCCGCGGCTCTGTCGTTCATCGTCGGTATGCTGGTGGAACGCATCGTCTTGCGACCTCTGCACAGTGTGCCCGTGCTGTCGATCGTCGTCGTGTTCATCGGGCTGCTGGCCATCTTCCATTCGCTGGCGGGCGCCATCTGGACGCATACGATCAAGGAAGTGCCCTCGCCGTTTCCCAAGATCACCTTCATCGGCTCGGGCTACATCGGTCCGCACCAGATCGGCATGATCCTCGTCACGTTCTTGCTGCTCACAGCGCTCTTCGCCTTCTTCCGCTTCACGCCCTTGGGGCTCGCGATGCGCGCCGCCGCCCAAAACCCGACGTCGGCGCGGCTCGCAGGCGTGCGCGTCGATTGGATGTTGGCGCTCGGTTGGGGTCTGGCTGCCGCCGTTGGCGCAGTAGCAGGCGCCATGGTGGCGCCCGTCGTCTACCTCGAGCCCAACATGATGGCGGGCATTCTGCTCTATGGGTTTGCTGCGGCTCTCGTCGGGGGCATCTCGAGCCCCGGCGGCGCGGTCGCCGGCGGCTTCATCGTCGGCGTGCTCGAGAACATGATTGCCTTCTTCGGCAACCTGCTGGAACGCATGACGGGCTTTTATCTCATCGGTAACGGCGAGAAGCTCACGGTGGCGCTGCTGATCGTCATCATCATGTTGACGGTCAAGCCATCGGGCCTCTTCGGTCACGTCACGGTCAAGCGGGTCTAAAGCATGGCAATCCGGACAACGACGCCCGCCACCGCCACAGCGGTGCCCCAAAAAGCGACGGGGCTCCCGATGTGGCTCCTCGTGCTGGTCATCGCCATTGCGGCGGCGCTGCCGTTGTTCAGCAAGTTGACGGGGTTGATTTCCGACTTCTGGTTTCTCCAACTCTCGCTGGTGGTCGTCTATTCGATCGCGGTGCTGGGCCTGAACCTGCTGACCGGCTTCAACGGCCAAATCTCACTCGGCCACGGCGCGTTCTTCGCAGTGGGCGCCTATGTGGCGGCCATCCTGATCGAGCATGGTAACTGGCCCTATTGGGGGACGTTGCCGATCGCGGCGATAGTCTGCTTCATCGTCGGATATTTGTTTGGCCTGCCGGCGCTGAAACTCGAGGGCCATTACCTTGCGCTCGCCACGTTCGCGCTGGCGATCGCCGTGCCGCAGTTTCTCAAGTATCGCCACTTCGAACCGCTGACCAATGGCGTGCAGGGCATCAATATCTTCAAGACGGAAGCGCCGTTCGGGCTGCCACTCAGCTCCGATCAGTGGCTCTATCTGGTGGTTCTGGCGCTCGCGGTGCTCATGTTCTGGATCGCGCGCAACCTGATCGACAGCCGCATCGGACGCGCCATGATGGCCATCCGCGATCACCAGATGGCCGCCGATACGATGGGGATCGACACATCGCGCGTGAAAGCCATCACGTTCGGCATCAGCGCGGTCTACACCGGGCTCGCCGGCGCCATGCACGCCATCATCTTCGAATTCGTTTCACCCGACAGCTTCCGCTTCGAGCTGTCGATTGCGCTGCTGGTCGGCGCGGTGATCGGGGGGATCGCGTCCCTGCCCGGAGCCATCATCGGCGGCTTTTTCGTTCAATTCATCGAGAAATACGCCGACGCGGCGACCAAGGCCGTCACCAAATGGGTGCATCTGCCGATCGAACTCGAACCCTGGACGATCTACGGTATCGTCTTGATCGCGCTGGTGTATGTGATGCCGATGGGTGTCGCCGGCGGGGTTGCCCTCCTGTGGCGGCGTTTGCGGGGTCCATGACCCGCTCGCGTTCGACCACTCGTTCCGCTAAATTCAATCCAGAAACGCAGAGCAAAACTTGGAGGAGAGACCCATGACCAAGACGACCCGTAGAGACGTCATCATCGGCGCCGGCACGCTCGCGACGGCGAGTTCGCTGTCCATGCCCGCGCTGGCGCAAGGCAAGAAGTACGACGACGGCGCGTCCGACACGGTTATCAAGATCGGCAACACCAATCCTTATTCGGGCAACGCTTCGACATACGGTCTGATCGGCAAGACGATCGAGGCCACGTTCAAGATGGTCAACGACAAAGGCGGCATCAACGGCCGCAAGATCGAGTTCATCACTTACGACGACGGCTATACCCCACCCAAGATCGTCGAAATGGTGCGCAAGCTCGTCGAGGAAGACAAGGTTCTGTGCGTCTTCCAGACGCTCGGCACGCCGCCCAATACGGCCATTCACAAGTACATGAACGGCAAGAAAGTGCCGCACATGTTCGTGGCGACGGGCGCCCCCAAGTGGGGCAATCCCAAGGAATTCCCTTGGACCATGGGCTGGCAGCCCGACTACGCCACGGAAGCCTCGATCTACGCCAAGCACATTCTGAAGACCAAGCCCGCCGCGAAGATCGGCATTCTCATGCAGAATGACGATTACGGTAAGGACTACTACAACGGCTTCCTCGCGGGACTGGGCAAAGAGAACGAGAAGCTGATCGTGGCGCGTGCCACCTACGAGGTGACCGACCCCACCGTCGACAGCCAGATGATCCAGCTCAAAAACTCGGGCGCGGATGTGTTCTTCAACATCACGATCCCCAAGTTCGCAGCCCAAGCAATCAAGAAGGCCGCCGAGATCGATTGGAAGCCGGTGCACTACCTCAACAACGTCTCCTCGTCCTTCGCGAGCGTCATGAAGCCAGCGGGCGTCGAGGCGTCGCAAGGCATCATCCTGGCGCTCTACCGCAAGGACGTCAGCGATCCGCAGTGGGCGGGCTCACAGGACGTCAAGGACTTCAAGGAGTTCATGGCGAAGTACATGCCGAGCGCGAACGTCAACGACGACCTGCACAACTACGGCTACTCGGTCACCCACACCATGATCGAGACGTTGAAGCGCTGCGGCGATGAGCTCACTCGCGCCAATCTGATGAAGCAGGCGTCGAGCTTCAAGGCGTTCGATAATCCGATGCTGTTGCCGGGCATCAAAATCAACACCAGCCCGACGGATTTCTATCCGCTGCAGGCGGTGCAGCTCGCCCGCGTCAAGGGCGAGGGCTTCGAATTGTTCGGCGACATCCTCGCCAGCGAAAGCACCTGAGCGGTCGAGGTTCCGACGGCAACACGAGTGATCCCGGCATTGCGTGCCGGGATCATCCCCGGGATATTGTTTGCACGTGCGGCAGCTCGACCGTGTCGCTTATTTCACGTCACCATCGATATAAAACCAACGCCCATCGTCCCGCACGAAGCGAGAGACTTCGTGCAGCACGCGGGTGTCACCGCCGATCCGTGAGCGGGCCACGAACTCGACAGTGGCCGTGCTGCCCGCCGTGTGCGCAGCCACAACGCGTAGGGACAACCATTCCTGACCCGGCGCGAAGTCGATGCGCACGGGTCGCGTCGAGGCATTCCACGTCGCGCGCAGGTACGCGGCATTCTCGAGCACGAAGGCCGCGTAGCGCGAGCGCATGAGCGCCTCGGCGGTCGCAGGCAGTCGAGCGGCGGAGTGGTAGGGTTCGCAGCAGTCCGCATAAGCGGCGGTTTCACTTTTCTTGCGGCAGGGGCAGCGCATGAGTGAGTGCTCAGGTGACCTGCGGCTGCGTGCGGTGCTCGGTGCGTTGCTTGTTGGCGAGCCAGATCGTGGCCAGCACAATTGTCAGCATCAGCGGCAGTGTGGCGACGTTGATGGCCGTCCAACCAGCCTGTGCATGCATGACGCCCGACATCAGTGCCGCCGTTGCCGTTGTCGCATAGACGACGAAATCGTGGCTCGCCTGCACTTTGGCGCGCTCTGCCGGCACGTAAGTCCGCGTCAGCAGCGTCGTGCCACCGACGTAGCAGAAATTCCAGCCGAGCCCGACGAGCACGTTGGCAAAGAGGAAGTTCCAGAAATCGACGCCGGAGAGATTGACGAGCGCGCACCCCAGTTCGATCAGGGCGCCGGTGGCGATGATCGGCAGCACGCCGAAGCGCTGGATGAGGTGGCCGGTGAAGAACGACGGCAGGAACATCGCAATGATGTGCCATTGGATGACCGTCGCGCTCTCGTGAAAGCCGTAGCCGCACGCGACCATAGCCAGCGGCGTCGAGGTCATGACGAGTGTCATCACGGCGTAACCGAACATCGAGGACATGACCGCCGTGATGTAAGCCGGTTGTCGCGCAATCTCGCTCAAGGGTCGGCCGCCCTCGGCCTTTTCTTTCGCTGTGAGAGGTGGAATGACCAGCGCCTGCAACAGCATCATGCTTGCGGCAGCGATGAGTGACAGGGCGATGAAGATCCCCATGTAGGTGACTGGAGCAAACCAATCGACCGTGTATTTGGCAAGCTCCGGCCCGATAAAACCAGCTGCCACTCCGCCCGCCATCACGTAGCTGATAGCGCGCGGTTTGAGCCGCAACGGCGACACATCGGCTGCCGCAAACCGATAATAATGAGCGAAGGCCGCTGCTGATCCCTTCAGGAAAGCGGCAAAGCACAGAAGTTCGAAATTGCGCGTGTAGACCGCCAGTGCCGCGCAGATGCCGAAGAGGACAGAGAGCAGTGCACCGACCGTAAAACCCCACCGTCTACCCGCGCGCGCCATGAACAACGATGCGGGGATGGTCAAGGCCATGATACCCGCATGATTTAGAAACAGCGGCATGGTCGCCAGCCACTGCCACTGCGGTTCGAGCATCACGAGAGCAGCAATCGGAAGCGTCACCGTGCCCATCGCCTGCACAGTCATGAACATGCCCTGCGCGAAGGCGAGCACGGGAACGTTGCGGCGATAGCTCGACGTGTCCTCAGGGCTCACAGTCATGGCCGCGCGACTCCTCCATGTTCTTGTCCGGACAACATACCGGAGTTGCGCACCAGAACAACTATCGACCCTGCGCGCCATCATGACTTCGCAGTTCGACGGGATCGTGTCTCGTTCTGCGCCGTGGACTCGGGTCGATCCTTCGGTAAAGCGACCCGAGTTTGGGTGCCTCTTATTGCTTCTTGAGATCGCGGGCGCCGAGCAGCCGCATGTCGAAATCGGCGGGCGCTTCGCGGCCGGCATCCGTGTAGGCCTTCTTCACGGCCGCGGTTGTCGGTGAGAAGATGGTCTCGCGGTTGGTGCGGCACCAGTCGCGCGAACTCGTAATCGTGTCGAGTGATCCCTGATAGCGGGGCATGACCCAGCGGGCAAACAACTCGAAGCTCTCGAACGTGTCGCGGCGGTTGGCCCACTCGTGCGCGCGAAACATGAAGCCGCCGCACCCGCCGCGGCTGTTCTCGATCAACTTGTCGATGCCGCGCGCGATCGTGTCCGGGCTGCCGACGAGCGTCGTTCCCATCTTTACGCCTTCGCGCAGGGGATCATCGGCGCGTCCAGGTGGCCGGCCGAGGGTCTCCTCGAAATAGGTGATGGTCTCCGCGCGTTCGCCCTTGGAGACCTGTCGCAGTGCTTCTTCGTCGTCTTCCGCGCAGTGCATGTTGACGACGAGGCGCCACTCTTTGCGGTCCATCGTCTTTCCGTGGGCGGCAGCCGCATCCTCGGCGATCTTCCATTGATTGGAAAGCGCTTCGGGGCCGCCTGGAATGCCCGCTCCGAGGGAGAGGACCGCGAGCCCGTATTTGCCAGCCGCGATCATGGCGGCGGGCGTCTGCGTCGAGGCGACGGCGATCTTGAAATGCGGATCGGTGTAGGGGGCCAGATGCAGGCGCGCGTCGCGCATCTCGAACCACTCGGTTTTCATCGTTACGGGTTCTTCGCAGCGCAGCAGGCGCGTGATGGCATCGAGTGACTCGTCCATGCGGCTGCGCTGTTTATCGAACGGGATCGCCAGCATGTAGGCATCCGAGACCAGCGCACCGGGTCCGCAGCCCAGCATGGCACGGCCCTTGGTCATGTGGTCGAGCTGTACGAAGCGCTGCGCAACCATGTAGGGGTGGTGATACGGTAGGCTCGTCACGCCGGAGCCCAGGCGAATGTTTTTGGTTCGCTCGGCCAGGGCCGCAATCATGAGTTCTGGTGAGGCGATCGTCTCCCAGCCCGCCGAGTGATGCTCACCGATCCACGCTTCATCGTAGCCGAGCTGGTCCAGCCACTCGACCAGTTCCATGTCGCGCCGCATCGCCAGGGTCGGATTGTCCCCGACGCGATGGAAGGGTGCCAGAAATATTCCGAAGATCATTCCTTTGTGTGCCATGTCGCGCGTTTCCCTGATGAGTTCACTCGGTCCGTGTTGGAATTCGCGCCAACGTAGCCATCCGGACCGGCAAATGCCAACCTGCCGTTTGAGGCACAGTCTCGATGCCGCACCGTCAAAGGGCTCCAGCCATGCTGACACTGACGCTCTTTCGCCACGCCAAGTCATCCCGGGACGACCCCGCACTGGATGATTTCGACCGGCCTTTGATGCAGCGCGGGAAAGACGATGTTGTTCTGATGCGGGGATGGATGACCAAGAATGCCATCACGCCCGACCTCGTCTTGTCATCCCCGTCGGAGCGAACCCGCGCCACCTGTGAGCTGGTTTTTGCGACCCTCGACACGGCGCCAGACCTGACGTTCAACGAGAAGCTCTACCTCGCCAATCCGCGTGTGCTCCTCGCGATGATCCACCACGTCGATGACGCTGTGCGTCACCTGATGCTGGTCGGGCACAATCCGGGTCTGCACGCGCTCGCAACTGCGTTCATCGCGTCGGGCCCGGCGGACCTGCGCGCGCAGCTCGACGACAAACTGCCCACCTGCGGCCTCGTCGTACTCGAGTTCGACGCGGCGCGCTTTGCCGACGTAAAGCCGGGGACGGCGCGCCTTGTTCATTTCGTGGCGCCGAAAATGCTCCGGGCGTGACGGCCGCTCAGTCCGGAATGAGACCGCCGTCCACATTGTAGGATTGGCCCGTGATGTTGCGGGCGCCGGGCGAGGCCAGGAATACGGCCATGGCGGCAATGTCCTCGGGTTCGTTGGCTCGTTTGAGCGGGACAGCTTTCACGAGATCGGCCTCGACGGCTTCCGGTGAAATGCCCTCTTTGGCCGCCACAGTTTGCGTGAGATCAAAAAAGAGCTTGGTGCGCACAATGCCGGGACAGATCGAATTGACGTTGATGTTGTGCATGCCGAGTTGTTGGGCTGCAGTTTTCGTCAGGCTGATGACGGCGCCTTTACTTGCCGCGTAAATGGCGTTCGACGTGCCGGGAAAACCCTTTCCCGCCACCGACGCGATATTGATGATGCGACCGCTTTTCCTCGGAATCATTTCGCGCGCGACGCGTTGCAGGCAGAAGAACACGCCCTTGGCGTTGACCCGGTGAATGCGGTCCCAGTCTGCCTCCGTCAGATCCATGATATAGGCCTTGCGGGTCACGCCGGCATTGTTGACGAGGCAGTCCACTTGCCCGAATGCGGCAACGATTTCCCCGACCATGCGATCGATCTCTTTGACGTCGCCCAGATCGGCTGAGACGGCCAGCGTGCGCACGCCGAGTTTGCCGGCTTCGGCGGCGACGGCTTTTGCCGACTCGCCATTGATGTCGACGCACGCAACTGCGGCGCCGGCCTGAGCCATGGCGAGTGCCGTCGCCCTGCCGATGCCCTGGCCTGCGCCGGTTATGATAGCAACCTGATCCTTCAGCTCCACGGCTGTGCTCCTATTCTGCGGGCATTCGAAGGCGCACGATGCCATGCCGGCAGCCGATGGACCAGCCTTCGAATTCGGTCGTCGATGTCCCCCCAACGGATGGATCGGTTGGGAGGATCACTATTGTCGACCGATCGATATTTGCGCATCCTGCCAGCCAAGCGGACCGACAGCGATGTCCGCTAACTCCGGGGAGTGAAGCATCATGATGAAAACGGTTTCCGCAGGGATTGCCGCGATGGCGGTGATCATCTGCACGGCGCAAGCGCAAGATGCGCCGTCGCGGTGGGGCAAGGACGACCAAGCCGGTGCCTCCAACCATATGACACCGAAGAAGGCGCTCGAAGCCGCAAAGCTCATGAAAACGGGCACCGTCATTCCGCTCGCCCGCGTCTACGAGGCCAAGATGCCTCTTTTCGGCGCCCGCGCCTTCGCGCTGCGTGGCACCAATGGATTGGCGGGCGGTCCCGTCGGCGACAACAAGGTCATCTGGATGGATGACTTCCTCGCCACTGAAATCGGGCAAGTCGGCACGCAATTCGACGGGCTTGGTCACATCGGGATCGGTGGCCGCGATGTCTTTTACAACAACACACCCAAAGATCAGGTGTTCGGGCCCACGGGCCTCAACAAGCTTGGGATCGAACAGGTCAAACCGTTCTTCACGCGTGGTGTACTGCTCGACATGGTCCTTCAGAAGGGCGGACCAATGAATGCCGGGCAGGAGATCTCGGTCGCCGATCTCGAGGGCGCCATGCAGAAACAGGGCTTGGCTGCGCTCACGGAAGGCGATGTGGTTTTGATCCACACCGGCTGGGGCCGCCACTGGGGCACCGACAATGCAGCATTCAATAGCGGTGCGCCGGGCATCGGCCTGGATGCTGCGGCTTGGCTCATCAAGGCTGGGGTGGCTGTCGTTGGTGCCGACACCTGGCCTGTCGAGGTCGTCCCGAACCCCAATGCCAAGCTGGCGTTTCCCGTTCATCAAGAACTGATCGCCAAGAACGGCATTTTCATCCACGAGAACGTGGCGACCGAACGCCTCGCGGCGGCTCGCGTGTATGAATTCGCTTATATTTTTGCGCCGATGCCGATTAAAGGCGCAACAGGAGCGCCAGGCAACGCGATGGCTGTCCACTGAGGGGTGTGTGCGAACTGCACCCCCTCTCCAAAGCGGTTATCACGTAACGTTACGGGGGCCAGACGATGTTTGGACCCCGTTGTCGATTGTGGAGCATCGATGAACGGCTGGTGGCGCCGAATACTAAGGGGTTCTCCAAAGTTGCTCTTTGGCAACACTGCTTGGTTCACGTCGTCGCCCAGCACCGAGATTGAACAAATTCCAATCGAATTCGAGACGACTCGGCTTAACGAAGCCAGTCTCAACTGTGGCGGCGCGTGTTGCTGCCGAGAAACCATCGATCGACCAGCGGATTTATTATGCAGCAACAATCGGCACGCAGCCTCGCTTCGGCGACCTGCGTCCTGCTCTTGGCCGGTTGCACTGTCACGCCGCTGCCGATTACACAATTGGAAGCTTCGATCCAGACGACAAGCCTGCTCGAGCGCGCAAAGCAAGACGTCGAGCCCGTTTCCGGGGCCATCGACCTCTATGAAGCCATGGCGAGGGCCCTGAAATACAATCTCGACCATCACGTTGAAATCATGGACGCCGCGCTGCGCACGCGCGAACTCGATCTCGCCCATTACAGCTTGTTGCCGAACGTGGTCGCCGGCAGCGGATTTGCGGCACGCGACAGCTACTTGGCCTCGAGCAGCTACAACATTTTGACCAATACACAGAATTTTGGGGCGTCGACATCTTCCGACAGGCGGATCTCGACATCCGACATCGCCTTCAGCTGGAACGTCTTGGACTTCGGCCTGTCCTACGTGCGTGCCCGCCAATCGGCAGATAAATATTTGATATCTCGGGAAAATAGACGAAAGATCATACAGCGCGTGATCGAGGATGTCCGTACCGCCTACTGGCGTGCGGTCAGCGGAGAACGCCTTCTGGCCCGACTGCGCCAACTCGAAGGACGTGCGCGGAAGGCGCAAGCGTCGTCGCGGTCGATTTCTGCAGAGCGCAATACATCGCCAATCACGGCGGTCACGTACGAGCGTGAACTCGTTGATATCAGGCGCACCATCCACGACCTCGAGCGAGACTTGATTGTCGCCAAGTCGCAGCTGGCGGCATTGATGAACTTACCGCCGGATTTGAAATTTTCACTCGTGACGCCGCGCCGCAACGGGAAATTGGTGCTCGACCTTTCGGCTCGCGATGTCGTTGCAACAGCGCTGAACAATCGATCCGAGCTGCGGGACGTATGGTACAAGAAGCGTATCAATCAGCATGAGCTCGATGCAGCGTTCCTCGAACTGTTTCCGGGGATCAATGTGATTGCCGGTTCGAATTTCGACAGCAATGAGTTCCTATACAACAATAATTGGGTGAACTGGGGTGCGAAGGCGGCCTGGAATCTATTGCGCGTCGTGCAATATCCCGCCAAGCGAGCGGTGATCGAAGCTCAAGATGACCTGTTTGACGCCCGTGCTCGCGCACTGGCTATGGCGATCATGACGCAAGTGCATGTCAGCCGCATCAAATTCTATCATTTTGCAAAAGAGTTGAAGACCGCCAATGAGTTTTTCGACGTCCAGTCACGTCTGGTGAGTTTGATGCGCATCGAAGCGGGCGCAGAGCGCATCAGCGAGCAGACGCTCATTCGAGAAGAAATGAACACCCTGGTCGCTGAGGTGAAGCGGGACATTATTCACGCGCATCTGCAGAATGCCTATGCAAACGTCTTCGCATCCATGGGTCTGGATGTCGGCACTTCCGATCTGCCGGTTGATCAGGATGTCCGGTTGATCGCCCAAGCGATCAGAAATGCGTGGTATGAGCACGGCGACACCAACGCTGGCAGACTGCGGTCCACCGCGTCCGTGAGGTGATTGTACGTTTCGGACTCCTACTTCTTTAATCATTTATCTTTATAAATTAACATCTTAATCGTTCATCAACTATAGTTGGCGACACTCCTGACCGAGTTGCATCTCCGCATCGAGGAAAGCACATGGTCACGGCCCAACACCTATTGGGGCTTCTTGCTACCAGTAGTCTGCTCTGGATCGCGACTGTGGCGCCCACGGCCTCGTCGGCGCCGGAGAAAGGGCCGTTGCCCATTCGGGGCCTCGTGCGGCCACTCAATCAGGCCGCCATCACGACAGACCTTGCCGCGCGCGTTTCTGTGGTCAACTTCAAAGAGGGCGAGACCTTTCGCAAGGGCGACCTTCTGATCGAATTCGACTGCGAGCGCCAGAACGCTGAACTGGCCGGTGTCCGCGCGGTGCATCGAGAGGCGCGCCTGTCACTCGACAGCGTCACCTACCTCGAGCAGAAGGGCGCAGGCGGCCGCTTCGACGTCGAAGTTGCCCGCAGCAGGGTCGACAAGACCGCTGCCGAAGTTGCTGCGCTGGATGCACGTATCAAGCAGTGCAGCATCATTGCGCCCTACGATGGGCGGGTGGCCGAACTGGGCGTCCATGCTCATGAGATGCCGACCCCTGGTCGACCGCTGATCAATCTCGTCGATGAAACGACTTACGAAATCGAACTGATCGTGCCATCGCATTGGCTGCGTACGCTGGAGATCGGGGCGCGATTCAAATTTTCCGTCGATGAGCTCGAGACGTCCCATCCCGGTCGTCTCATTCGTATCGGGGCAGCTGTGGACCCGGTGAGCCAGACGGTCAAAGTCATTGGCATGTTCGCCACCAAGCCAGACAAGGTCCTGCCGGGAATGAGCGGAAGCGCCCGATTCGAAGGGCATGGGTCGTGACCCAAAATCGAGCCAAGGTGGTTGTTGGTTCTTCGACGAGACCGACACATGCTGAAAGCGTTGGAGACGGGCCGAAATCGCAGCCGCTCGCGGCGGGTCTGGCCTCGACCGAACCGCCGGTGAATGCAGCCCTGTCGGGTCGGATCGCACCTGCGGGCACGCCGGGGAATTCCGCCGCTGCCACGCTTTTGAGACTGGAAAGCGAGCTGCGCCAGCTCCGCACTCTGAAAGACTTTCAATACTTCGTTGCCAACGAATTGCGGGTCGTCACGAGATCACAGCAAACGTTCGTATTTCTGCCGTCTCGCGGGGCGAAGCCGCAGGTGGTCGCCGTTTCGGCGATGGCCGTGGTCGACCGATCGGCGCCGCTGATCGCGTGGATCGAGACGTTGGTTGATGAACTTGCTGCCGCGCATGGCTTGGGCACGACCCGAGAATTCGAAGCCGACAGTTTTCTGCTTCCCCGCGGGATTGCCTTCCCGGGTTATCCGCTTCGGTTTTTGGCGTGGGTGCCGTTCGTCGACTTGGACGGTCGCGTGATCGGTGGAATTCTGCAGGCGCGCCTCAAACCCTGGAGCGAAGCCGACCTCGTCGTGTCTCGACATCTTGCCAGCGCCTGTGGGCATTCGCTCATGGTTCTGACGAACGAAAAATCCCGTTGGCGTCTGCCTCATTGGACATCGTGTCGCGGAATGCTGTTGGCGGGTGCCGCGATTTTGGTCACGGGGTTTCTGCCCGTGTCGATGACGGCTCTGGCGCCAGTGGAGGTGTCCCCGCAAAAAGCGTTCGTGGTCACGGCTCTCGTCGATGGCGTGATCGAGCAAATCCTCGTCGAGCCGAACGCGCTGGTCAAAAAAGATCAATCGCTCGTGCGCATGGCGGATACGGTTCTGAAGAACCGCGTCGAGCTCGCAGAGCGGGAAGTTTTCGTTGCCGATGCGAAGGTCAAGAAAGCCTCCCAGCTCGCGTTCGTCGACATTCGCGGACGTCACGAGCTGGGCGTTGCCCACGCCGAACTGCAGCTGCGCCACGCCGAACTCGACTACGCGCGCCAATTGCTCGACCGGTCCAATATCAAGGCTGAACGAGATGGCGTTGCCTTTTTCACGGACCCCAAGGACCTGATCGGCCGGCCGGTCGCAGTCGGCGAACGCCTGATGGAGCTCGCTGATCCCCTCCGGCTCGAGTTCCGCATCGATCTCCCAGTTGCCGACGCCATCGTCCTGAATGACGGCGCACGGGTGAAGATTTTCTTGGATTCCGACCCGTTGAACCCCGTTGAAGCGCGCCTGCTGCGTGCCGACTTTCAGGCGCGGCCTCGGGAGAACCAGCAACTTGCCTTCCGGTTGATTGCCGAGCGCCCGTCCTCGGATACGCGCCCTCTGCGACTGGGCGTGCGCGGGACGGCCCAGATTTATGGCGATCGCGTGCCACTCGCATTCTACCTGTTCCGTAGACCGATTTCAGCGGCGCGTCAGTGGTTCGGGGTCTGAAGATGTCAGGCCCGCCTTCACAGCCGGTCATGTTGCCATCGTTGCGCCGAGAGCTCACGTTGCTCGAGGGCAGCCCCTCGGTGACCGGCGAGCCGCGGTGGCTCATTCATGACCCGCTGCAACATCGCTACATTCAAATCGATGAAGTGACCTATCTCGTCCTCGCCGTATGGTCCCAGTGCCGTACGGTGGACGAACTCTTGGAGCGCGTCGAGGCTTCGGGTCGGTTCGCCGGGGATCAGGCCAGCATCGGAAAGTTCATCGAGTTCGTGCAGCGCCACAAACTAACCGATCCCCAAGCCGAGGGAACGTGGAAGACACTCGCGGCTGAAAACGCGCGCAGCACGCGGTCGCCGTTTTCTTGGCTTGCGCACAATTACCTGTTTTTCAAGGTCCCGCTCTGGCAGCCACAAGCGTTCCTGGAACGCACCCTGCCCCTGGCGCGAATTGCCATGGCGCGATGGTTTATCGGCCTCGTCGCCGGCATCGGCTGTCTCGGACTCTACCTCGTCTCCCGGCAGTGGGACGCGTTCGCGTCTACCTTCCAATTCGTGTTCACTTGGGAAGGCGCGCTGACGACGATCGTGGCCCTCGCGATCGTCAAAGTTCTGCATGAAATGGGGCACGCCTATTCTGCGGTCTATTATGGTTGCCGAGTGCCGACGATGGGCCTCGCATTCATGCTGATGGCGCCACTCCTGTATACGGATGTCACGGACGCATGGCGGTTACGCGAGCATCGTCAACGCCTCGTCATTGCTGCTGCCGGCGTTTTGGTTGAACTTGGCGTCGCGTGTATCTGTTTGTTCGCCTGGGCGGTGTTACCCGATGGTCCGTTGCGAAGTGTCGCGTTTGTTTTGGCGGCAACCAGCCTCCTGACGAGTCTCTTCATCAACCTCAATCCGTTGATGCGGTTCGACGGGTATTATCTCCTCGCGGATTGGCTCGGCATAGAAAATCTGCAAGATCGCTCGATCGACGTCGCGCGCTGGGATCTGCGCGAAAGGCTCTTTCGGTTGCGTGCAGCGTGTCCGGAGCAATTGCCGGCGCGATACGTGCGCACCCTTCTCGTCTACGCGTGGTGCGTCTGGCTCTATCGTTTGTTCCTGTTCATCGGCATCGCGCTGATCGTTTACAATTATTTCTTCAAGGCACTGGGCATTCTCCTCTTCTGCCTAGAGATTGGCTACTTCATTGCGCGCCCCCTCTGGTCGGAATTGAAAATTTGGTACGCGCTGAGAGCATCAATTTACGCGTCGCGCCGCTCGGGGCTGACGGTGGGTGTTGCCGCCGCACTCATTCTCGTCTGCATTATCCCCTGGTCGACTCGCGTGGAGATCCCCGCTGTTCTCGAGCCGGAATCTCTCATGAGGATATTTCCGCCGCGGGCGGCACGCATCGTCTCGGTGCACGTCACCCATGGGCAATCTGTCGAGGCCGGAGCAGTGCTCGTCACGTTGTCCAGTCCCGATATCGGGAAGGAAATCGACGTCAGCCTGATCAAATTGCGCTTGGCACGGATGCAGCATGCGCGCCGCATTGCGGACGCGACCGATCGAGAAGCCTCGCTGGAACTGGAAAGTACCGTCGCGTCGCTCAACAATCGCATCGAGGGACTCGAGCGCGAACAGCAGGAGTTGGTGATCCGTGCGCCGTTCTCTGGCCGCATCGCCGAAATCAACCCGGATCTGCATCCCGATAGGTGGATCAGCGTCAAGGATATGCTGGCTGTGGTCGTCGATACGCGACGGTGGGTTGCACGTGGTTATGTGGCGGAGGAGAGTTTATGGCGGGTCGCAAAGGGGCTCAATGGAACATTTGTTCCGGAGCAGCCGCAGCGCCCGAACATGGATGCCTCCATTGTCGACATATCTGTCGGCGCGGTCGGCCAGATCGAGATTCTCGATCTGGCGTCGATACATGGAGGGCGAATCGCGGTTGTACCGGATGAAAAACGGCGGCTGGTTCCGATTTCGGCACAGTATCCCGTCTACGCCAAGGTCGAAACGCGCGGCCGACTGCCGGAACTCATTGAACGTGGCGTGATGGTCGTCGAGGGGCAGTCGGAAAGCTTCGCGTCTCGGGTGGCCCGCAGGTCATTGAGTGTGCTCGTTCGAGAAAGCGGATTTTAACCGCGTCCCGTTGATGCAGCTTACTTTCGCGTAGCAACGCCTCAATTTCCGCAGCTTCGGACGATCGACTCGTCGAGTGCGCGAAAGCATTCCAATTGCGGGGTACAATACCGGCGCTCGACCTTTGAGAATGAGATAATGGCCGTGCCACTTTGACACCGAACAATGAGGTCGACGATCGGCCCGCGATCCACGAGGGCCTCGACCGACCCAATGCCCCCCACAATATTCGGTGAACCCACCAATAGTGACGCCAAAACTGCAAAAGTGCTGAAAGACATTGTTTTCTCCTGTTCGATATCTGTTC
>JANOHP010000015.1:0-98364 GCA_031406575.1 Hyphomicrobiales bacterium | reverse complement strand
CTCGACCAGCCGGAGCAGATCGTCCCGAGGCTGGCCGAGTTGCATCTGCCGGCCTTCCTCTATCCCTTTTTCATCGGTGCCCAGGTCTCGGCCATCCTGTCGGTGGTTCACGCGGCCCTGCATGCACCGGCAGCCCAGGTGTCACACAATCTGGTGTTCCCGCTCACGCCAAATCTTTCGGCGCAGGCACGCCTGATGAGTGTACGGGTTACGGTGCTGGCGCTGAGCGTCGTCGCCTTGCTGCTGGCGCAATCCGTCGAGCGGGTCAAAGAGCTGGTCGAGACGGCATCGGCGTTCGGCAGTGCAGGCGCGTTCGTGGTGGCGATGTTTGCGCTCTTCACGCGGTTCGGCGGGCCAAGAGCGGCGCTGTCGTCACTCGTCGCTGGGATCGCCGTATGGGCGATCGGTCGCTTTGCGTTGGGCTTCGATCTGCCCTACCTGATCTCCGTCGCAGCCGCTTTCATGACCTACGTCGGGGTTGCGATGGGTGAGGAGCCTCATACCAGAGGGGAGACCTCAGTTTGACCGTCCCAACCGCGGTCAAACCCGCGCCAAGACCAGCGACCATTGCAGACCTGCTATGCGTCGGTTACTCTTACGCATTGACATATCTGCCGAATCAAACGCGATCGAACCACAGCGACCGTCCGTCGCATGGTGAACCCGGGGCCCGCACCCCATTCCCTCCTGATGACCACAGCGCGAACGATCTGGTGTGCCGACAAGTTCCTACCGTTTGTTTACACTTCGACAACCCGAGTCGGCGCACAGTCCGCCCAGCCGTTAACTATGCTGTTGCGCATCCCGTATGCGGCCGATTGAAGACACGGTACAGCTTCACGCAGAATGCAGTTCAACGCTCGGCCTCAACCACGACGGAACGTTTCATCGTGCAATTCCCTGGGATGAAGTGTCATGTCTTCGTCGATTTCGACGGGACGATCGCAACAGTCGATACGACCGACCTCCTGCTGGAGCGGTTCGCCGATCCGGCGTGGCTGACCGTCGAGGAGGACTGGAAAGCCGGCCGTATCGGCTCGCGCGAATGTCTCGTTCGCCAAGTCGACTTGGTGCGGGCCACCCCGGCCGAACTCAGCGATTTCGTCGACGGAATTGAAATCGATCCGGCGTTCTCGTCTTTCGTGGACTTGTGCCTCCAAAACGGCCTCGACGTCAGCGTCGTTTCGGACGGCTTGGATTTCACGGTCGGCAGGGTGCTGCGGGGCGCCAATCTGGAACTTCCATATTTCGCCAACAAACTGGAATATGTAGGCGATTCCAGGTGGCGGCTGACCTTTCCGCATGCGCGAAGTGACTGCCGGGCGCTCTCGGGTAACTGCAAGTGCCAGTTCTCGGATGGAGCCACCGGCAAGGTTCGCATCGTTGTCGGCGACGGGCGGTCTGATTTTTGCGTCGCGGAGGGAGCGGATCTGGTTCTCGCCAAAGCCTCTCTCCAAAAGCACTGCCAGGATAACGACATCGCACACTTCGCATTCAATACCTTCATTGACGCTACCGGCCTGCTGGCGACCTGGCTCGACGAGCAGACTGCCGGAGCCCGCCCAAACGATGCTTTGAGGGACGAATAGGTGACCATGCAGAGACAAATATTGCCATCGGACAGTTCCATGGCCGCCGCCAGCGCACGCAGCGAACCGGCTCCCATGACGGACGACCAGTTGCTCGCTCTCGAGGCTGTCTACTGCTCACACGGTGACACCGTCCACTACACCGATCCGCCCAAGATCTTCACAAACTGCAATGGCTCGTTCATGTACGACAGTGCCGGTCGGGAATTCCTCGACCTGCAGATGTGGTACTCGGCCGTCAATTTCGGCTACAAGAACGAGCGCTTGTCCGACTCCGTGCGACGCCAGCTCGACACGCTGCCGCAGGTGGCCTCCCAGTATCTTCACCGCGAGAAGATCGAATTGGCGACCATGATCGCCCAGGATGCCGAGCGCAAATTCGGTGAAAAAGGCCGCGTCCACTTCAACGTCGGCGGCGCCCAAGCGATCGAGGACAGCCTCAAGATCGTCCGCAACTACAAGGGCGGCAAGAGCCTGATGTTCGCCTTCGAGGGTGGCTATCACGGTCGCACGCTCGGCGCGTCCGCCATCACCTCGTCCTACCGCTATCGGCGCCGGTACGGCCATTTTTCGGATCGCGCGCAGTTCATCCCCTTCCCCTATCACTTCCGCGGCCCCAAGGGCATGACGAAGGAGGAGCTGGGCGAGTTGCGCGTCAAGGAATTCGCCCGCCTGTTCGAGACCGAATATTACGGCGTTTGGGACCCCAAGGTCCGTGAATCCGAATACGCAGCGTTTTATGCCGAACCGTTGCAAGGCACTGGCGGCTACGTCGTGCCCCCGATGAATTACTTCAAAGGCCTGAAGAAAGTCCTGGACGACCACGGCATTCTGCTCGTCGTCGACGAAATCCAGATGGGCTTCTTCCGCACCGGAAAATTGTGGTCGATCGAGCACTTCGGTGTGGTTCCAGATGCCATCGTCTTCGGCAAAGCGATCACCAATGGTCTGAACCCCCTCTCGGGCGTCTGGGCCAAGGAAGCGCTGATCAATCCGACGACCTTCCCGGTCGGCTCCACCCACTCGACGTTCAATGCCAACCCGATGGGAACCTGCGTCGCCCTCGAAGCCATGAAAATGATGGCCGAGACGGACTACGAAACGATGGTCATGGCCAAGGGCGCCTATCTCTTGGAAGGCCTAAAAGAGCTTCAGCGCCGCTACAAGGTCATTGGCGACGTGGACGGTTTGGGGCTTGCATTGCGCATGGAAATTTGCGAGCCCCACGATAGCTTTACGCCTTCCAAGGCCCTCGTCGACCGCATGGTCGATGAATCGTTGAAAGGCGACCTCGAGGTCGATGGCCGCAAGTATGGCCTCGTTCTGGACATAGGTGGTTATTACAAGAACGTCGTAACGCTGGCGCCGAGCTTGCATATCTCTCAAGACGAGATGGACTTGGCACTCAAACTGCTCGACCGCGTTCTCCACCGTGTGACGCGTGCCTAAACGCTCCACCGCCCCGCCGCTGGCGGGGGGCACACTCGACACTCGAAAAGCGGGTTCGTACCCGTCCAAGGACGAAGGCTCGCAACCACTCGGAGCATAATAGGGTGCAATCCGGGGTAGCGTTTTTGAGCAGATCCGCGTAGGAATGTGAGATATAGAATGGTCTCACCTGCGCAAATGACGGATAAAAAACGAATAATGAGTACTGTCGATAGAAGTACATTCCACGCAGGCGGCCGCGTCGGTTTTCTGCTGATTCATGGGCTCGGCGGAACTCCCGTCGAGCTGCGGTTCGTGGCACAAGGCCTTGCCCGCGCCGGATACACCGTATCCTGCTGCCAGCTGGCGGGCCACTGCGGAACTGTCGAGGAGCTTCGCACCTCGACGTCGCAGGAATGGTACGACAGCGTCGAAGCCGCGCACGATCGGCTGAAAGAGCATTGCGACGTCATTTTTGCGGGCGGCTTGTCGATGGGCGGCATTCTGGCAACCCACCTCGCTCAGAACCGTCCTGATGACGTCGAGGGCGTGGTGTTGTATGCCCCCACACTATGGATGAACGGTTGGTCGATGCCGTGGTACGCGCGCATTCTGCGGTGGGTTTATCCGACGCGCTTGCACATCGAAATGAACCTCGAAGAGCGCGCTCCCTACGGTATCAAGGACGAGCGCATTCGCTCATTCGTCATTAACAGCATGATGGGAAGCGACAGTTCGGAAGCTGGCGTGTTTACCACGCCGCTGCGCAGCTTTGCCCACTTCAACGCCCTCGTCACCAAGGTCAAGCGGCGGTTGTCGGAAGTCAAAGTACCGGCGCTGATCGTGCACCCGCGCAACGACGACATCGCCGACCTCGACAATGCCTTCCACTTGCAGCGTCACCTGGGCGGTCCCGTGGACATGCTCGTCCTCGACGACAGCTATCACATCGTCACGCTCGATCGGCAACGCAACTTGGTCGTCGAACGGTCTGTCGAGTTCGCCCGCGCCGTAACCGCTCGGTTGGGTAAAGCCGCGCCCAAAGTACAGGCCGTCAAGGTCAACGCTGCCGAGTAAAGCCCGAGCGAGTGTTCTTATCGGCATGTGATTTGCAGGTTCTGTTGCGTGCAACGCGTTCGACCACGCAAAAGCAGGATCGATGACCCAAGCCGCTTTGACGATCGAACATTTCTCCGGCGTCGGAGAGATAGCCGAGCAGGATTGGGACCGTTTCTTCCCCGATGATGCCGAAGGCCGGGCCTATTACCGGGCGATCGAGGCGGCGCCGCCTTCGGGCTTTTCGTTCGAGGCCATCGGTGTGAGACGCGGCAACATGCTCGTTGCCGCAGCCCCCCTGTTCCGCATCACCTATCGTCTCGATACACCCCTCCAGGGCCGGTGGCGTCCGATTGGTGATTGGCTGTACCGCCACGTGCCTCGGCTCGTGGGGCTTCCCGTCATGGGGCTCGGCTCGCCCCTGGCGGACCGCTGTCACCTGGGCCTCGATCCCGACCTGTCGCCTGCCGAGCGTGCCGATGTCCTCGCCGCCCTGCTCGCGGGACTCGACCGTTATGCCGCCGCCGAGCGCGTGCCGTTGCTCGCCATCAAAGATCTCATCGACGCTCAAGCAGGCAATCTCCACGACACCCTCGCCCAGGCCGGCTTTTCGCGCATCGCCGGGTTGCCGGTGTGCGTTCTCGATCTGCCGTTTGCCAGCCAAGCCGACTACATCCAGAGCCTCTCCGCCAACAACCGCTCGACGCTGCGGCGCAAGATGAAATCCGCTGCCAAGGTCGAAGTCACCGTTGTCCACTCGATCGACGGCTTGGAGGACGAGCTGTTCGATCTCTATGAGGAAACCCGGCGCAACAGCCGCTTCGACTATGGCGACTTCGAGCAGCTCACGCCCGCTTACTTCCGCGACGTTGTCGCAGCACTGGGAGACAAAGCGGCGGTCATCTTGTGCCGCGTCGATGGCCGCCTCCTGGCCTTCAAGCTCATGTTCATCGAGAATGACCGCGTCATCGACAAGTTCTGGGGCATGCGCTACCCCATCGGCCGCGATTACAATCTGTTCTTTCTGGCCTGGATGGAAGCCGTTCGGTTTTGCTTGGCCCACCGCAAGACGCGCCTGCAATCGGGCCAGACGGCATACGCTCAAAAAGTCAAACTCGGCAGCCGTCTGGACAAGCTGTGGGTTTATTTCCGCCATCGCGGTCGGGTGGCGAACTGGATTTTCCAAGCGTTCGCGCCCCTGATCGCCTTCGACAAAATGGACCCGGAGTTGACCGAGATCCGCAAACAGCAGGCCAGCGCGCAGTGAACGCAGATGCCGCGCCGCTTGGCCGCGCGGCATTCTGCTTGACCCCGGCGTGAGGGACCGTTAGCCGGAACCCTCGGGACAGCGAACGGCAGTCGGCCATGGCGTGTCTTGTCGCCCGCACCCCGCCTCTTCCCGTCCCCAGACCATTCAACGAACTGGACGCGCATGACCGAGGGACCGCTACACAGTTACCGGGCCCGCATCATTGCGGGGGAAATGGACGAGGATGGCGCGCAATTGGCTGTCGCGCGGCAACTCGACGATTTGGCAACGGCCCTCGAGGCCTGGCGGGCCGAGAGCGGTTTCAGCCTGTTTGGTCTGTTTTCGCGCAAGGCCCCACCACCCCGCGGCCTCTACATTCACGGCAAGGTCGGCCGCGGCAAAACCATGTTGATGGATCTGTTTTTCGACGCCGTCGACCTCCCCGCCAGGCGTCGCACCCATTTCCACGCTTTCATGTCCGAGGTGCACGACCGCATCGGTGCCGCGCGCAAGACGGTGCCGGGCGATCCCATTCCCCAGGTTGCCGCCGACATCGCAAAAGACTGCGCGCTGCTGTGCTTCGATGAATTCCACGTCACCGACATTGCGGATGCGATGATCCTGGGCCGCTTGTTCAAAGGCCTGTTCGAGACCGACGTGGTGATCGTCGCAACCTCCAACGTGCCCCCGTCGCGTCTCTACGAGAACGGCCTCAATCGCCAGCTTTTCCTGCCTTCGATCGCGCTGATCGAGCACCATATGGCAGTGACGGAGCTGGTCGCCGACAAGGATTTTCGACTGGAAAAACTCGAAGGGCAGACGCTGTATTTCACGCCGGTCGACGAAGCCGCTCGCAAGGCGCTGACCGCCGCGTTCACACGTCTCACGGGCCATCGCGCCGGCAAACCGATGCCGATCGACGTCAAGGGACGCGCGTTGACGATCCCGCAGGCTTCGCGCGGCGTCGCCCGCTTCACATTCGACGAGCTGTGCGACCGTCCCCTGGGCGCGCTCGACTACCTCGCCATCGCCCAGAACTTCCACACCCTCATCCTCGATGGGATTCCCCGCTTGGTGCGCGAGCGCCGCAATGCCGCCCGCCGCTTCATCACGCTGATCGATACGCTTTACGACGCCCGCGTCGGCCTCATCGCCTCTGCCGAGGCCGAACCCGACGACCTGCATCCGGAGGGAGACGAGGCCTTCCTGTTCGAAAGAACAGCCAGCCGGCTCATCGAGATGCGCTCGGCCGACTATCTGGAAAGCCGTATGGCCCGCATCGACGCCAAAGATCACCCCTCCACACCCGAAGCTCACGTCAATTGATCCAAGCTCCCAAGGAACACCCCATGACAGCCACGACCTGGACGCCCAAGCACTCCCAGACCTCGGCTCTCGCCCTGCGCTATGGCGAGACGACCATGCCCGCCAAGGGACCCTGGAGCGACGCCATCGCGCTGATGCTGGATCATCGGTCCGTGCGCGGCTTCAAGCCCGATCCCCTGCCCGCCGGCACGCTCGAGACGTTGATTGCCGCTGCGCAATCCGCCGCAACCAGCTCCAACCTGCAGACGTGGTCGGTCGTGGCCGTCAACAACCCCGCCACACGCGCCGAGTTCGCCCGCATCGCCAACAATCAAAAACACATCGAGCAGTGCCCGCTGTTCTTGGCGTTCATCGCCGATGTTTCGCGCCTGGAACGTTTGAGCGACCAGGAAAAAGTGCCGTTGGAAGTTCTGCCCTACCTCGAGACGTATCTGGTTGCCGCCATCGATGCGGCCCTCGCGGCGCAGAACGCCGTCACGGCCGCTGAATCGCTGGGCCTCGCCAACGTCTATATCGGCGCCATGCGCAATGACGTGGTGCGGGTTGCCGAACTTCTGGACCTGCCTTCGGGCGCTATGTGCGTATTCGGCCTGTGCATCGGTTATGCGGCAGATGGCGTGACCAATGCCGTCAAACCGCGCCTGCCGCAATCGGCCATCCTGCACCACGAGCGCTACTCAGGCGCGAAGGACCAGGAGATCCGCGCGACCTATGATGCCGAACTCGCCCACTACTCACGCCAGCACGAGATGGCCCAGTACTCCTGGACGGAACGGGTCCTGTCCCGCACCCAAAAGATCAAGGCCATGGGCGGCCGTGACCAGCTGCGCGCAGCGTTGGCCAAACTCGGACTGCCGGTCGCGTAAGGCACGCTTTTTAGACGCGTTCATGGTGGCGAATCGGTTTGCGGGGCGTGCGCGCCCGCGTTAGCCTTTGCCCATGCGCAAACGCTCTGCTCCGACGCGGCGTTTCTTCTGCGGGCTCGCAACCGCAGCCGCCGCGGCGCCCTTCGTCGCGGCGCGATCGGCGCGCCCTGTCTGGGCTCAGACCGCCGCCAATCAGCCCGTCGATCTCAATCTCGTGCTGGCCGTCGACGTATCGGGCAGCGTCAACCAGCGTCGCTTCGAGCTCCAGAGGGACGGCTACGCTGCGGCCTTCCGCAATCCGCGTGTGCTGAAAGCCGTTCGCGGTGGCGGCCTCCAGGGCGCGATCGCCGTCACAGTCGTGCAGTGGACTGGCCCCGCATTGCAGGTTCACGTCGTGCCCTGGACGCTGATCCGAGACGAAGCCTCGATCTCTGCCTTTGCTGCGGCGATCGAGACGGCGCCGCGCCAGCTCTATTCGGGCGGCACCTCGATCAGTGGCGCCATTGATCGAGGTGCCGCCCTGCTCGCCCGCCCGCCGTACGCTGCGATGCGCCGCGTCATCGATATTTCCGGCGACGGCGCCAACAATCGCGGACGCCCCGCTGTGGAGGCGCGAGACGACGCCATCGCCAAGGGCATCACGATCAACGGCCTGCCAATCCTGGAGCTGGAGCCAAACCTCGACGAGCACTATAAGAACAACGTCATTGGCGGCCCGAACGCGTTCATGGTCATCGCCCAGACGTTCGAGGAATTCGCCGATGCCGTCTTGAAAAAGCTCGTCACCGAGATCGCCGACGACACCACGGCTCCACACCCTGCGGCTCTGCCGCCCGAGGATCGAACACTGCGATGCTGAAAGTCCGGGTCATTCCCTGTCTCGACGTGAAGGACGGCCGCGTCGTCAAGGGCGTCAACTTCGTCGACTTGGTCGACGCGGGAGATCCCGTCGAAGCCGCCGCCGCCTATGATGCAGCCGGCGCCGACGAACTGTGCTTTCTCGACATCACGGCCAGCCACGAGAACCGCGATACCATCTTCGACATCGTCGAGCGCACGGCGGAGCGGTGCTTCATGCCGCTGACCGTAGGCGGTGGTGTGCGCACGGCAGACGACATCCGCCGCCTGTTGAAGGCGGGCGCCGACAAGGTCTCGATCAACACTGCGGCAGTCACCCGTCGCGCATTCGTGCGCGAAGGTGCGGAGAAGTTCGGCGCCCAGTGCATCGTCGTCGCCGTCGACGCCAAGAAGGTGTCGGCCCCCGGCACGCCGGATCGCTGGGAGATCTTCACGCATGGCGGTCGCAAGCCCACCGGCCTCGACGCGATCGCCTATGCCGTGGAAGTCGCGTCATTGGGAGCCGGCGAAATTCTGCTGACGTCGATGGACCGCGACGGCACCAAGGCCGGTTTCGATCTGCCGCTGACGCGCGCCATCGCGGATGCGGTGCCCGTACCCGTCATCGCGTCGGGCGGCGTCGGCACCCTCGACCATCTCGTCGCCGGGGTCGCCGAGGGGCATGCGAGCGCCGTGCTTGCCGCCTCGATCTTCCACTTCGGCACGTTTTCCATCGGCGAAGCCAAACGCCACATGGCGGCCGCCGGATTGAACGTGCGCCTCGACGGTTGAGGGCTCCGTCGTCAGCAAAGCATCGCTCTGCGTGCGCTTTACCGGTCGGGATTAGCCGGCGAATCGGCCGTTTCCCGGCGCGTTCGACGTGTGGGTGTGACGGTGCGTCGGGCGAGTGACCTATGAGGTCTGCTCAGGTGTGCCCTGCAAAGAATTCGCTTGTGGTGCACCGGGGTGGCAGGCATGTGTGCCGCATGGCATTAAAGCGCGCCGCGCGATCTGTTCCAAACTGAACTCCCGCTCCAAGCAGCTCCGAAAGTCCGAGGCATTCGATGCAGAAGTCCTTCTTGCCGGTAACAGCGGCCCATCCCGTCTGGCTCGTGATTTTGGCGGCGGGGCTGATCGTGGGCACGGCCATGGGCCTACGCCAGGTCATGGGGTTGTTTCTGACGCCGATGACCACGGAGTTGAACATCGGGCGTGAACCCTTCTCGCTGGCGATGGCGATTGCGAATTTGGTGTGGGGCTTATTCGCGATGCCCATGGGCTTCATTGCGGATCGGTTCGGTTCGGCCACCGTGATCGTGATCGGCGCGGTGGCGACGCTCGCCGGCCTTTTGACGATGTGGGCAGCCCAGAGCGAGATCGCTCTGTTGATCAGCGGAGTCATTTTGGGGATCGGCATCGCCGGCACCGGCGTCTCGGCGCTCGTGGGCGCGGTCGGTCGCGCGGTACCTGCCGAGAAACGTCCGCAAGCGCTGGCCTCCCTCGGCATGGCCGGTGGGATCGGTGGCTTTCTGGCATTCCCCTACACGCATCTGTTCATGGAATGGCTCGGCTGGAAGACGACACTACTCGTGATGGCCGGGACGATCGCGATGCTGCTGCCTCTGGCGCTGGTGTTCACCAAACGCGCTATTGCTCCCGCGCCCGGCCGCCCGCAAGGCTTCGGCGAAGCCATGTCGGAAGCGCTGCGATATCCCAGTTTCTGGCTGTTGATCGCCGGCTTCTTCGTCTGCGGGTTCCACGTCGCGTTCTACGCGGTCCACTTGCCCGCCTTCGTTGCCGACCAGGGCTTGCCCGGCGGTGTCGCCGTTGCGGCGCTGACGGCTGTCGGCATCGCCAACATCATCGGCACGTACCTCGCCGGACAATCGACCAAGCTCGCGGAAAAACGCCTGACGCTGGCCTTCATCTACTTCATGCGTATTTTTGCGTTCTTGGGGCTGTTGTTCCTGCCCATGAACGCCTGGACGATCATCGGCGTCAGCATCCTGCTCGGCTTCTTCTGGCTGTCGACCGTGCCGCTGACGAGCGCGATGGTCGCGACCTTTTTCGGACCCCAATGGATGTCGATGCTGTTCGGGCTGGTCTTTCTGTCCCACCAACTTGGATCGTTCGTGGGCCTATGGCTGGGCGGCCGACTGTACGATCTCACCAAATCTTATGATATGATGTGGTGGATTTCGATCGGATTGGCGCTGTTTGCGGCTCTGATTCACCTGCCCATCCGCGAGCGCGCCGTCGAACGGCCGACGGCGCCAGCGGTCGCCTGAGACGAAGACGCACGGGACGAACGGCGATGCCTCGCACGCTTCAGATCGGTTTGACGATGCTCGCCAGCATCCTGTTGCTGGGCGCAGGCTATCTCGTGGCCGTTCGAGGCGAAGCGATCTTGGCCGACATGGCCGCGCTCGGGTCGCGCGTGTGGTGTTTCTGAACGTCGCACGATCGCGCTGAACTCACATCTTCCGCCCCAACATCACGATGGCCGCGCCTTTCCAATCGAACTCCCGAACGACCTCGAACCCGAGCCGAGCGTAAAAGGATCGGTTGCGCGATCCGGCACCGGTCACGACGTGCACGCCCAGCACGCCCTCGGCGCGAAGGCGCGACACGAAGGCCTCCACGAGCCGCGCGCCGATACCGCGTGAGCGGGCACTTTCGGCGAGGTTGATATGCAGGTGCGCCGGATAGAGCGGCGTCACGTCGGCCAAGTCCGCGAAGTAGCCGATATCGGCGAAGACGGGATCGCGCGCGGGGTCTTCACGCGCGCTCACGAGATAGCCGAGCACGCCGTCCTCCGCGTCGAGCGCCAACCAGCCATCCTGCGGAAAGAGCGAGAAATACCGGCCGAGCCACCGTTCGCGAAAGGCGGCGCGCGCGGTATCGCTGGCAAAAGACTGGGTCGCGCTGGCCGCAAAGAAAATCGCGTCGATCTCCGCCTGCTGGCGCGCGGACACCGCCACGTCGACGAACGGCACGATCCGCGGCGCTGCGCTGTGTCCCGTCGTTGCGGCCATATTGCGCCATTTCCCCCGGCGACGGCCTGTCGCTGCGTGCCGGCCGTCGATATCGGCTATGGTCGCCCCATCATGCCGCCAGGGCAAGGGGACACGCGTGGCCGTCTGGGATTGCTTCACGTTTTTCAACGAACTCGACATTCTGGAGCTACGGCTGACGGAACTCGACTCCGTGGTCGATCGCTTCGTCATTGCCGAGGCGACGCGCACGTTCTCCAACGACCCCAAACCCCTCCATTTCACCGACAATCGTGAGCGGTTTGCCCGTTTCCTGCCCAAGATCGTGCATGTCGTGATCGACGACCTGCCCGCTGAAGGAGATGCGTGGGACCGCGAAGCGTTCCAGCGCAATGCCGTCGCCCGTGGTCTGGGCGAAGCCGCTCCCGATGACGTCATCATGATTTCCGATGTCGATGAAATTCCGTTCCCGGCCCACGTTGCGCGCCTGACGCCTGCCGCCATGGCCGGGCGCATCTGGTTCATCGAGTGCGATTATTACACCTACAAGCTCGACCTCGCGATCGTCGACAAGTGGGTGGGCTTGTGTGCGGTTCGTGCGGTGCAAAAACGCCATCTTCCTGCCGTTCAGGATTTTCGCCTGTTCCGCGCCCGCCAGAGCCGACGCCTGCCCATGCCGGTCAACCAAGCCATCAACGTGGCGAAAAACGTGGTGCGCATCGGCCGGCCCTTGACGCATGCGTTGATCGAGCACGGCGGCTGGCACTTCACGTTCGTCAACACGCCCGAGAAAATCCAATACAAGATCCGCAGCTACGCCCACCAGGAGCGCAATACGCCCGAGTTCAACAATTTGGCGAACATCGAACGGATGATCCGCGAAGGCCGCAGCATCTGCGGCCGTTCGCTGCGTCGGGTTTCGCTCGCAGAGCTTCCCCGCGCCGTTCGTGACACGCCGGAGCACTGGCGGCACCTGCTGCACGAGGGTCCAGCGCCTGGAGCGGCGACGTCGGGGCGGATTGCCGCGGCCGAGTAGACGGCTGCAGAGTTGGCGCTCGACCGCGCGTCCTTCGGCGCGACGCCAGATTGCTTGAGATCGCCCGAGTCGCAGGCCATATTGCGGGCATGGCGCGCTCCGACAAAACCGACACGACCCCCAAGGCTCGCCCCTCACGGGGCAAAAGCGGCAAGCCTGTGGCGCCCCGCGCTGAAACGGCGGCCGGAACGCCCGGCTTCGCCGAAGCTCCGCAAGCGCCTTTTCTTCCCGCTGGTGGATCATCGATGCCGGCGCTCCCCGCCCTGCGCTCGACCCGTCCGAGGCCCGAAGACTTTTCGCCGTCCGCTGGCCTCAACGCGCTTCTCGCCCGCCCCGAGGAACGCTCCGACCGCGCGAAAGAGCTGATCGCCCGCCAACCGATGATGGCGAGCCACCCCCTCGTCGCGGGAACGGTGCCGACTTACGTCCCCCATCGCCCGCCCCGCCCCGACAAATCCGAGGGCGGCATCCCCTTGCGCATCGTCTCGGAATACGAGCCCAAGGGCGACCAGCCCCAGGCGATCATCGAATTGGTCGATGGTGTCAACAAGCACGAGCGCAACCAAGTGCTGCTCGGGGTCACAGGCTCCGGCAAGACGTTCACGATGGCGCACATCATCCAGGCGACGCAGCGCCCGGCTCTGATCCTGGCGCCCAACAAGACCCTGGCGGCCCAGCTCTACGGCGA
Source organism: Hyphomicrobiales bacterium (assembly GCA_031406575.1). GTDB lineage: Bacteria > Pseudomonadota > Alphaproteobacteria > Rhizobiales > Hyphomicrobiaceae. Next base: position 85,296 of record JANOHP010000015.1, on the reverse strand, counting down.
GTTCAAGAGCTTTTTCCCCGACAACGCCGTCGAGTATTTCGTGTCGTACTACGACTACTACCAGCCGGAAGCCTATGTGCCGCGCACGGACACCTACATCGAAAAAGAATCCTCAGTGAACGAGCAGATCGACCGGATGCGCCACGCCGCAACCCGCTCCCTGCTCGAACGCGACGACGTCATCATCGTGGCGTCCGTGTCGTGCATCTACGGTATCGGCTCGGTCGAGACCTACACGGCGATGACGTTCACGGTCTCGCTGGGCGACCGCATCAGCCGCGACCAGCTTCTCGCCGACCTCGTGGCGCTGCATTACCGCCGCAACGACGGCAATTTTCTGCGCGGCAGTTTTCGCGCGCGAGGCGATACGATCGAACTCTATCCGGCCCACTTGGAGGACCGCGCCTGGCGCATCTCACTGTTTGGCGACGAAATCGAGAGCATCACCGAGTTCGATCCGCTCACCGGCAGCAAGACCGACGAGTTGAAACTCGTCAAAATCTACGCCAATTCACACTACGTGACACCCAAGCCGACGCTGCAGCAGGCGCTGAAATCCATAAAATCCGAGCTGAAAGAACGCCTCGAAGAGTTGTATCGCACGGGCAAGTTGCTCGAGGCCCAGCGGCTCGAGCAACGCACCCTGTTCGACATGGAAATGATGGAAGCCACGGGCTCGTGCGCCGGCATTGAAAATTACTCGCGCTATCTCACCGGCCGCAAACCCGGTGAACCGCCGCCGACGCTGTTCGAATATCTGCCCGACAACGCCCTCGTCTTCGCCGATGAGAGTCACGTCACCGTGCCGCAGATCGGTGGCATGTTCCGTGGCGACTATCGGCGCAAGGCGACGCTGGCCGAATACGGCTTCCGCCTGCCGTCGTGCCTCGACAATCGCCCCATGCGGTTCGAGGAATGGAACGTGATGCGGCCCCAGACGGTCTATGTGTCCGCGACGCCCGGATCGTGGGAAATGGAGCAGACCGGCGGCGCCTTCGTCGAACAAGTCATCCGTCCGACTGGACTGATCGATCCCGTCTGCGAAATCCGCCCGGCAAAAACGCAGGTGGACGATCTCCTCGACGAGGTGCGCCAAGTCGCCAAAAAAGGCTATCGCACGCTCGTCACCGTACTGACCAAGCGCATGGCCGAGGACCTGACGGAGTACCTGCACGACAACGGCATCCGCGTGCGCTACATGCACTCCGACATCGAAACATTGGAGCGCATCGAGATCATTCGCGACCTGCGCCTGGGCGCCTTCGACGTGCTGATCGGCATCAATCTCCTGCGCGAGGGTTTGGACATCCCGGAGTGCGCCCGCGTCGCCATCCTCGATGCGGACAAGGAGGGATTTCTGCGCTCCGAAACATCCCTGATCCAGACCATTGGCCGCGCGGCCCGCAACGTCGACGGCAGGGTCATCCTTTACGCCGACCGCATTACCGGCTCGATGGAGCGCGCGCTCGCCGAGACGGACCGGCGGCGTGAAAAGCAGGTGGCGTACAATACCGCGCACGGCATCACGCCCGAGAGTATCAAGCGCAACATTCACGACGTGATGTCGTCTGTCTACGAGCAGGATCACGTCACGGTCGACTCGGGGCTCGCCGATATCGGCGGCGTGCCGCTGGTGGGGCACAATCTCGCCGCCATCATCGACGAGATGGAAAAGCGCATGCGCACCGCTGCCGCCGACCTCGAGTTCGAAGAAGCCGCGCGCCTGCGCGATGAAGTCAAACGCCTGCGGCAAACCGAACTCGCCATCTCGGACGATCCGCTGGCCCGCCAGACCGAGATCGAAGATCGCGCGGGATCGTTCGCCGGCCAACGCAAATACGGCGCGGCGGGAAATGTGCTGACACGTCCCTCGCCCTCTGGCCGCAAGCCCGACACCGACAACGCCGGCTCCCGCATCGCCACCGAATACGAACCCGTGCAACCGACCTACGCCCAGTCCACCGCGCAACCCGCCTCCCGCGTGCGCAAACCCACCCTCGATGAAATGACCGTCGGCCGCACGGAAGTGCCCGTCGACAAGACCCGCCCCACCGAAAAACCCGATCTCCACGTCAACCGCTCTACCGACGCTCCGAGTGGCGGGGACAAGAAGGCACGGCGCGGTGGACGAGCAAGGAAAACCGGGCGGCCGGGGGCGTGATGTATGATGGCCCTAGAACAAAATCCGTAAAGAGCATGTCATGAAACTGACCATCGCATACGAGCAAGAGGACGACGGCCGGAGGATTGCGGAAATTCCTCAAATTCCCGGTGTTTTGACCTACGGCGCGACAGCCGATGAAGCTGCGATCAAAGCGGAGATACTTGCGCTACGCGTCATGGCTGAGCGCCTCGACGATCAGTGAATTGGCCGACCGCCTTTGAAAGGTTTGCCTTTGGATAATTTGGAAGACCTCAAGAAAGCCGTCGAGCGGCTGCCGCGCGAGGAGCTTTCCAAGTTCAGGGAATGGTTTGAGGAATTGCAGGCACGCCTGTGGGACGCGCGGATTGAGCGCGACGTCGCGGCGGGCAAACTGGACTGGTTGGCGCAAGAAGACAGATTCGGGGATAGCCTGCCTATGCCGAAAAAGCGGCGCTAGTGTTCTGGCCCAGTCATATGGCACCCGGTCAACCCACCCCTCAACGTCATGTCCGCGTAGGCGGGCACCCACGACACTTATCAGTATACTCAACGACTTGGCGTGGATCCCCACCGTCGCGGGGATGACGTTGAATAGGGGTACATTATGATTGAGTCGGAACACTAGGGCGCTTCCCACGCGGTTGGGTCAGCGCAGCGCGACCCAACATCCACGGCTTACCCAGAACTGGCACGAAGCCCAGATCAAGGCCTGTCTGGTGGCGGCGCTGGGTGGACAGCAGGGCGATAGCAGGCGGCGATCCTGCTGATGGGGCACCCACCGTCTGAGATTTTACGCTGACTTGCCTTTGGCTCTTTTCGGCGTAGCGCCGCTCGGTTTCTCGGCCTTCGGCGGCGCCGTCAGCTTCTTTGCCTCGCTCGCGTGTCGACGCTCGATTTTTTTGATATCCTCTTCACCGTCGAGATCCTCGAGGATGATCCCGCGAGATGCCACGCCACCGCGAACCATCTTGTTGTTTGCGACATGCTCACCGGTGATCTGGTTTTCTCCGCGCAAGTTATTGACCTTCACATTGTGCGTCGTTATCGCCGCGCCAAGCTGCTTGGCGATATTGACGACCTCGGGAGCGAAATCTGCCAACGGTCGTCCTTTGGGCACGCCCCATTTGTCCTTCATCTGCTGGGTGTTTTTGCCGCCGAACAAAGCCTCGTCGCCCTTGCTACGGATGCGACCAATTCCATCACCGTCAACGTCATGCTGAAAAACTACGCGTTGGAAACGACCCTCGGTCTCGGTGAGTTTTTCGCGGGTTTGCAAACGCGCGCCCTCGACGATCCGCTGCTGGATTACCTCGAGAGTGCGTGTTGATGCCGCGAAGTATTGCTGCGCGAACGCGATCTCTGGCTTGCGTGGGTCGCCATTCATGGCGATGAGGTAGGCGGCGCGTCGTGTCATTATGACATCTTCGCTCGGACGACCGCCTTGGGGGTTTTTCGTGGCGCCACGAAAAACCTTGTCGGGCACCCATGGATCTGAACCATCGCCCAAGAGAAAGTTGGCTGCCGGGTCAATTCCAGACGCCACGCAGCTCTCCAGTGCCCGCTTGATCGCTTCCCTGAAATTCTCCCACCGGTCATACCCGAATGGGGCCATCAGACTGCGAGCAGTCCACGCCTCTGTGCCATGATGGTCAAACTTGCAATCTTCAAACGAAGCAAAAAGCCTCACGACTTCTGTGTTCGTGCTCATTGCGTCTGCGTCCTTTTGCGCTCGAGTGCGGTCAAAAGGTCGGAGAGGTGTCTACGGCGCCTTGACGCAGGACGCGAACGCTGATTCAACACGGCTGCCGTCGCACCCCAGCGACTTGCTCATCGTTTAGTGCCCTGCGGCACGCCTGTTCAAAGCGTGCAGCCTAGTCTTTGATCACGGTTCGTTCGTTTGTTCAAGAGCGCCTGCGACCGAACAAAGTACCGAGCCCCCATGCCCCCCACCTCCCCCCAAATCCAGTCCCTCTACCGCTACCCCGTCAAAGGTCTCTCGCCCGAGTCGCTGGACCGCGTAGACCTCTCCAAGGGCGCGACGGTGCCGTTCGACCGGGCTTATGCGATCGAGAATGGGCCGGGGCGGTTCGATCCCGAGCATCCGAAATACCTGCCCAAAATCAATTTCCTGATGCTGATGCGCGACGAACGGCTGGCGTCCCTCGAGACCCATTTCGATGACGCATCTGAAACTCTGACGATCAAACGCAGCGGCAAACAGGTGGCGCGGGGGCAATTGAGCACACCCACGGGCCGGCACCTGATCGAGCAGTTCATCGCGGCCTACATGCAGGGCGCGGTGCGTGGCGCACCCAAGATCGTGCACGCGGAGGGCCACAGCTTTTCCGACGTGTCGGCCAAGTGCCTGCACATCATCAATTTGGCCTCGGTGCGCGAACTCGAGCGCGTCGCCGGTCGCCCCGTGCATCCCCTGCGCTTTCGCGCCAACGTGCACATCGATGGCATTCCGCCGTGGGAGGAACTGTCGTGGGTCGGCAAGACCCTGACCCTCGGCGCGGCCACCCTGAGCGTGATCGATCGCACCACCCGCTGCGAGGCAACCAACGTCGATCCGACCTCGGGGGCGCGTGACATGGCGATTCCCTCCCTGCTGCAGCGAACATGGGGCCACACCGACTTCGGAATTTACGCCAAAGTCACGATCGGGGGGCCGATCGCCGTCGGTGATGCCGTCGCAGCCGAGTGATCCAGGTTCAGCGAACGGCCGCTTCACCTCACCGCGGCCATGACATAATCTGGGACTAGCAGTCGAATCGATCATTTGCGGCGAGCCGCACCGCCCCAGTCGGCTGGCTCGTCGAGAGGCAAGACATGTCCGATCGCCCGCCGAGATATCCGATGCCCAACCCACACGATGCGCAACCCCGTCGGGATCGGCTGGCACTCGGCCCAGTAGGGGCTCATCCCGCGCCTCGCTCACCCCATCGGCGTCCCGCGTCCCCCCCCTCGCGGGGCGTGCGCCGCGCCAAGGCGATCCTGCTGAACGCGTCAGTCGGGCTTGCGGCCCTCGCTGTGGCGGTGGCGACATTCCTGGCGATTGCACCCCCGACGGAACTCGTGCGCGATCGCATCATCGCGGAAGTCAAAAACCGCACGGGCCGCGACCTCGTCATTACGGGCAGCACGCACTTTACGATGCTGCCCGGCCTGGGGATCACAGCCACGGACGTCTCGCTCTCCGCACCTCCCGAGATGCCCGGTGATCCCCTCCTCACTGCGGCCAAGCTGGAAGTCAGCATCGCCCTGTTGCCCATGCTGCTGCGCGACGTGCAGGTCGAACGCTTCGTTCTGCATCGACCGCACATCACTTTACGCGTCGATCAATCCGGGCGGCGCAGCTGGGACTTCGCCGCCGCGATGGACTTGCAGAGCGGTAACCGGGTGCAACTGGCGCAGGCAACCCCGCGCCGAGACCTCGACAAACGTTCCGCGTCCGAGCTCGACGCCTTCGCCAAGAACGCGACCATTCCCATCGCGCCACGCGCCAATGCGCTTGATGGCGTCAACGGCGTCAGTCTTGGAGACGTGCGCATCGTCGACGGCCGGGTGACGTGGTCCGATCTGCGCGCTGGCACGCGCCACGAGATCGAGCGGTTGGAGGCGAGGGTTTCCCTTCCCGATCCGGCCGGCCCGCTCGATCTCACCGGCTCGCTCGTCCACGCCGGAGAGCGCTTCGATATCGGCCTGAAGCTCGCCTCCTTGCGGGATGCTGCAGCGGCGCGGGAAACCAAAACCCGGCTCGACATCAAGGGCGCCTCGCTGCGATTGGATTACGATGGCCTATTGACGGCGGGTGCCAAGCCCGTGGTCGACGGCCGTATCTCCCTGTCGACCACGTCAATGGAGGCGCTGGTGCGTCTGGCGCGGCTCGAGCTGGTGGGCGCGGCCGATCAAGCCATCGCGCTCGAGGGTCAGATCAAAGGCCATCAACAGAATTTCTCGTTGTCGGGCGCACAGCTGACGTTCGGCTCGACCGCTCTGCAGGGCCGCATCGGCGTCGATACGACCGCAGCGCGTCCGCAAATCCAAGCGGCTTTGAAGGTATCCCTGCTGGATGTCGATCACCTCGGCAACCTCGCCCTGCGTTCCGCTCCCGCGACGCCCGCAGCGCACCCGGTTCCTCGCATCTCGGCCCCGCCACCGCCCGCAACGTCCCCGCGCTCCATCGAAGAGTTGATCGAGCGAACGCCCTCGTTGCCGCCGGCAACCAGCATGCCGGGGCCAGCGGTTCGCGGGTTCGCGCGTCGCGCCGGCGAGGCGTGGAGCGTCGAGCCGATGTCATCGGCGGCGCTGCGGGTGATCGACATCGATGCACGGCTGGAGGTTGATCGCGTCGTTTGGAAACAGCAGGAGATCGGCTCGAGCCAATCGGCGCTGACGTTGAAGGCCGGCGTGTTGAAGGCCAATGTCAGCGACGCCCGGATGTTCGGGGGCCGGGCGAAGGGTTTGATTACCCTCGATGCTCAGAAGGACACGCTCGTCGTCGGTGCCAATCTGTCGGCCGATGGTGTCTCCGTGCTGCCCTTTTTGAGCACCGTCGCAAACATCGATAGCCTGGACGGACGGGGACGCGTCGTCATTGCCGTCAGCGCGCAGGGCAGCAGCGAGCGCGAGCTGGTGTCGAGCCTGACTGGAAAAGCTGAACTCAACGTTGCCGACGGCGCCGTCATCGGCTGGAGCGCGAACGACATCACCGCCAGTCTCTCCCAGGGGCGCCTGCCAAATCTCGACCGCAACGCGGCGGCGCGCACGCCGTTCACCGAACTGTCGGCCAGCTTGCCCATCGCCAGCGGCGTGGGGCGCACGCAAGACATTCGCTTGAAGAGCCCCACACTCGAAGCCACCGGCAGCGGCACCGTCAATATGGTCGACCAGAATATCGATCTGATGCTCAAGCCCAAGGCGACCGGGACATCGGGTCTGGCCGGAATCGAGATACCCGTGCGCATCGCGGGGCCATGGAGCGATGTGAAAGCCATCCCCGACGTCAATGCGGCGATGAAATCTCCCCAAGCGCAGGAAGCCGCCCGCAGAATCGGCAAACAGCTACAAGGCGGCGACCTCGACGGCGCCCTGCGCACCATCATCGGCGACGGACCGAAGGCCGATGAAAAAGTCGGAAAAGCGAAGGACGCGCTCAAGCAATTGTTCGGGCGGTAGAGGGGTTGGGGGGCGCGCACGCTCGGCAGCCTTGCCAGATCTCGGAACGACGCTTGCGATCCTCGCGCACGCCTCGGCGTGGCTTGCGGATGCATTGCGGTGCGCTGCTCTCAACTTTATAATTATGCATCTCTTTTGGATAAGGAGCGCGCGTTGTGACCACTTCTTCCGGCATGACCCTTCTCGTGGGAACAACCAAGGGCGCGTTCCTGATCGATGGCGACAAGAATCGAAGCGGCTGGAGCGCCAGGGGACCGTACTGTGACGGCTGGCCGATCAATCACGTGGTTGGCGATCCGCAGACCGGTACGATTTGGGCCGGAGGTGGTGGCGATTTCCATGGCGCTGGCGTCTGGCGCAGCGAAGACGGCGGTGCACACTGGACGGTCTCCCGACTGACCAAAGGCGCGATGGATGATTGGGCCGCCAATGATTCCAACTTCGCGAAAATGATCGGCTGGTCCGACGCACCGTTGCCCTTCACCAGCGAATTCGCTCAAATCTGGTCTCTGGGCTACGCGCACGGGACGCTGTATGCCGGCACGAAACCCGCAAGCCTTCTGTCGAGTGAGAACGGCGGCAAGGATTGGACACGCGTACAAGGCCTGACGGATCACCCGTCTGCCGGAAGCTGGAACCCCGGAGCTGCGGGCCTCGTGCTGCACACCATCGTATCTGATCCCGACAATGCGAAAAAACTATGGGTGGGAATCTCCTCTGCCGGCGTCTTCGCGACCGAGGACGGCGGTGCGACGTGGGAGCGCCGCAACCGCCTCTCGAACGCGCAAGCCTGCGGTCACCACGACCATCCTGCCGCGCCACGCGACGGCGAAATCGGGCATTGCGTCCACAACATGATGCGCGCGCCGGGGACGAGCGACGTGCTCTACCAGCAGAACCACCACGGCGTTTGGCGCTCCGCCGATGGCGGCCGCAGCTGGGACGACCTGACCGAGGGGTTGCCGTCGACCTTCGGCTTCCCGATCCGCGTCCATCCGCGCGATCCCAACACCCTGTGGACGCTGCCCCTCAACGGCGACATGGCCGGGCGCTTTCCGCCCGATGCCGCAGCAGCCGTTTGGCGATCACGCGACGGCGGCCAAAACTGGCAAGCCATGCGCAAAGGCTTGCCGCAGGAGGGCTGCTTCTTCACCGTGTTGCGTCAAGCGATGGCGGGCGATGAACGCGATCCCGCTGGCGTGTATTTCGGTACCAACAGCGGCTCGATTTTCGCGAGCTTCGACGAGGGTGAGAATTGGCACGAGATCGCGCGCCACTTGCCCACGATACTCGCCGTCGAAGTTCTCGAACGGAAATAAGATCGCCAAGCAACCATGTCGGTCCACTGGAACCGTTCCCAACTCCGCCCGACACTTCGCCCGACCCCTATAGCGCTCCCCCGCCAATCGCATTAGCCTCCTGCCAACAATGCAGCAGGCGACGAACTGTAGGGTGGGGCGAACGAGGTGGTGGTGGCGGAGCGGACGGGATTGGACAGCCGAGAGGCTTGGATTACGGCCATTGCCTCGCTCACCATTTTGGCGGTCGCCTTTGGGTCTCCCCATGTGGTTTCGACGGGCTTGAAGACCGTCGCGGAAGATTTGGGCGGCCATCGCTCCATTCCAGCGGCCGCCAATGCCTTGGCGTGGCTGGGGACCGGCGTCGGCGGTTTGCTCATGGGACAGGTGGCGGAGCGGATCGGCGTTCGCTTCACGGCGATGTTCGGGGCCGTCATGGTGGCGGCGGGACTGGCGCTGTCGTCACTGGGTGAGGCGTGGCAACTCTATCTCGGCCACGGCTTGCTCATCGGCGTTCTCGGCAACGGCGGCATCAACGCGCCGCTCTACGTCTACGTGACCCGCTGGTTCGAACGACGTCGTGGCGCGGCCATGGCGCTGATCGCGAGCGGTCAATATCTGGCGGGCGCGTTCTGGCCGCCTCTGTTCGAGCGGGCCATTGCAGCATACGGCTGGCAGCAGACCATGATCGGCTTCGGCCTTCTCGTGGCGATTGTCGTGGTGCCGTTGGCCGGACTGTTCCTGAAACCGCCGCCGGTCGCCGCGTCGGTATCGGGAATTGGCGGGGCCGGCAGTCAATCCCCCACGACGGTGTTCGGCCTTCCCCCGAACACGGCGTTTGCGATGCTGGGGATCGCGTCATTCCTGTGCTGCGTGCCGATGGCGATGCCGCAGGCACACTTGATCGCCTTCTGCGGCGACCTGGGATTTCTGCCCGGGCGTGGCGCTGCCATGTTGTCGTTGCTGCTCACGTGCGCCTTTTTCAGCCGGCAGTTCTGGGGCTGGATGTCGGATCGGATCGGCGGCCTGATGACCTTGCTCGTGTGCTCGGCGGCGCAGGCGGTGGCGGTTTTCGGGTTTCTCGTGACCCAGGACGAAGCGGGGCTGTTTTTTGTCGCCGCCGCGTTCGGGCTGGGGTTCAGCGGCCTCATCCCCGCGTACATGATCACTGCACGCCAGCTCTTCCCGGCCAGCGAGGCCAGTTGGCGGCTGCCGGTCCTGTTGTTGACAGGAACCAGCGGCATGGCCTTCGGCGGCTGGCTGGCTGGCGCCCTGCACGATGTCTACGGCTACTATGCTCCTGCATTTGCTGCCGGATTGGGGGCCAATCTCGTCAACTTCGCCATCATCGTCGTGCTCGTGGCGTGTGCGCGTCGCAAGCCACGCACGCACCCGCAATGGACGTGAGCAACATCGCTCGCTAGAACGCGAACGTCCGCACCCGATGAGTGGAACCCTCCGCCCCATGCAACACTCTGCCGCCACCTCACGACCCCGCGTCGCGCTGTTCGTCACCTGCCTCATCGATTTGCTGCGGCCGTCGGTGGGCTTTGCCGCCGCCAAGCTGATCGAGCGCGCCGGCTGCGATGTCGAGGTGCCGACGGGGCAGACCTGCTGCGGCCAGCCGGCCTACAATTCCGGCGACAAGGCGACGAGCGCCGACCTCGCGCGACAGACGATCGCGGCGCTTGAAGGATTTGATTACGTGGTCGCGCCGTCCGGGTCATGCGCGGGCATGCTGAAAAAGCATTATCCAGCACTTCTGGCGGAAGAACCCGCGTGGGCAGCGCGCGCCACGGCTTTCGCCGGTAAGGTTCATGAACTGGTGTCGTTCCTCGTCGACGTGCGGGGTATGACCGAGGTTGGCGAACGTCTCGCCGGCACCGCTACCTATCACGACAGTTGCTCGGGCCTGCGCGAACTCGACATCAAAGAACAACCGCGCACGCTGCTGCGCTCCGTCGACGGGCTTGAACTCGTCGAAATGGCCGATTGCGAAGTCTGCTGCGGCTTCGGCGGCACCTTTGCCATCAAATACGGTGACGTCTCCAACGCCATGGTCGAGAAGAAATGCGCCAACATCGTCGAGACCGGCGCGCAACTCGTCCTCGCGGGGGATTTGGGGTGCCTGCTCAACATGGCCGGCAAGCTGCGGCGGCACGGCAGCGGCATTGCCGTGCGGCACGTGGCCGAAGTGCTCGCCGGCGAGATGACCGATCCCCCGATTGCGGGATGAGTGCCGATACGTAAGACGAAAATGGCCGGACACACGCCTGTGTCCGGCCTCAATTTTCAGATCGCGGCGGACCCGGCTGTTACTGGCGCAGCTTTTCCGGCATGCAGGGTTTCGCCCGCATTCTGCACCGATGGAACAGACCGCCGCCGACGGACGATTTCACGCACAAGAACGTCTTGTCTTGGGCATGCGACGGATCTGCCCACAATTCGCCATAAGCGAAGCGTATTTCCTGCTGGAAGGCTTTCTCGGCGGCATCTCGGGCGCCCTGCTCGGTCAGAGCTTGGTCGCCGGCGGCCTGGAAGTCTTGACGGCATCGCGCGTCGACGCGCAACTCGTCGCGGTCACGATCGCGATCGTAATGGCCATGCACGGGTGGCTTGGGGTGATGATGATTGGAGCGCCGGTAATGATCACCGGCGGGGCGATAGCGAGGTACATTTCTCGTTCGCGTATGGGTCTCGCTCATGGCTTTGTCGGCCCAACCCCAATCATTGAAGGGGTTTCGGTGTTCGGCTGTGGCCGGCATGGCACACGCAGTTAAAAGTGACACTGATACGACCGCGATAACTTTCATACGACTAACCCTCTACTCGACGAGTTTTACCTACAAGGACGCGTTACGAGTTGCATTGCCTAATAGTCCCCACGAGCTCGTCATAGTGGCGCTTCGGCCTTATCCACGACTTCTCAACAGCGGCCCGAAACAGCAGTTCTGCGGAGCCACCAGCACATCGTGTTGTAAATGCTCGAGTTGTGCACGCACTGATTAGATGAGTGCTGCATTTCATCCACCGCATGTGGATTTTCGGTGACGGTTTGACGTTGGACACCGAGGCCGAATCGGTCGTGTCACAACCGTCGTCGTGATCGACCAGAACATCGCCATCTACGGCGCCACTCAACGCCCCATCGATGCGGCGCGGGTCCGGCTGGGGCGACAGGATGACAACCGTCATTCGCGAACGAAAACGCTGCACTTCGCCGCTCACTCCCCTTATGTAAACGTGCGATCCCACGACAACCCTGGACCTCCCGACCCATGCAGCCCACTGCCCACGCCTTCAAGGACAACGCGAAAGCCGCGCTCGCCGACGAGCAGCTGCAGCGCGCGCTCGCAGGGTTGACGCATGGCGACAGCTTGGTGACGCGGCGGGCGGCGGCGCGCTCTCGGCTGCCGGAGTTCGAGGACCTGCGCGATTTCGGGCGCGATATCAAGAACCACACCCTGGCGCATCTCGATCTCTATCTCGAAGCCTGGGAAGCCAAGGCGAAAGCTGCCGGCGCCATCGTGCATTGGGCGTCCACGGCCGCCGACGCGCGTCGAATCATCCTCGACATCTGCAAATCGGTCGACGCCAAGCTCGTCACCAAGGGCAAATCGATGATCTCCGAGGAGGTGGGCCTCAATGCGCACCTCGAAGCGGCCGGCATGCAGGTCGTCGAGACGGACCTGGGCGAATATCTCGTCCAGATCCGCAAGGAATCGCCGAGCCACATCATTGCGCCCGCCATCCATCTGACGCAGGCCGAGGTGGAGAAGGATTTCCGCCGTCTGCACACGCACCTGCCGAAAGACCGCGTGCTGGTCGAGGCGCATCAACTCGTCGATGAAGCGCGCCAGATCCTGCGCGGCAAGTTCATCAACGCCGACGTGGGGATCACGGGCGCCAACTTTCTGATCGCGGAAACGGGTTCCTCAGTCATCGTGACCAACGAAGGCAACGGCGATCTGACCCAGTCGCTGGCCAAGGTGCACATCGCCATCGCCTCCATAGAAAAGGTGATCCCGACGCTGTCGGACCTGTCCACGCTCCTGCGCCTCCTGGCGCGCTCGGCGACGGGACAGGAATTCTCGACGTACATGACGCTGTCGACCGGTCCGCGCCGACCCGGCGATCCCGATGGTCCCGAGCAGTATCATGTGGTCGTTCTGGACAATGGGCGTTCCGCACTGCTCGACACGCCCTTTAGGGAAGCACTGCGCTGCATCCGCTGTGGCGCCTGCATGAACCATTGTCCGGTCTATGGCGCCGTCGGCGGGCACGCGTACGGCTGGGTCTATCCGGGACCCATCGGGGCGGTGCTGAATCCGGCATTGATCGGACTGAAAGAAGCCGGCCATCTGCCCAACGCGTCGACCTTTTGTGGACGCTGCGCCAGCGTGTGTCCGGTCAAAATTCCACTGCCCGATCTCATGCGCGAATGGCGCGCCAAGGAATTCGAGGGCGGCGGCGGCGCGCGGACGTCCCGCATCGGCCTCAAAGTCTGGGCGGCCCTCGCACGACGCCCACGCGCCTATCATGTCGCGATGCGGCTGGGGATTGCGGCTCTGGGCGCCGTTGGCAAACTGCGGGGTGGCGCCTTTCGTTGGCTACCCTTTGCCAGTGGGTGGACGCGCCATCGCGATATGCCCGCGCCGCAAGGACGCACGTTTCAGCAACTGTGGGCGGAAACCAAAGCGGGAGTGCCCCGATGAGCGAGCGAGCGGGCTCCGGACGCGACGCCGTTCTGGGGAAAATTCGGGCCAAACTCAGCGGTGGCACATCAGCAAGCCAGCGGTCCGCCGTGGTCGCCGTACGACTCGCGGATCAGCCACCACACGTTGTGCCACAGCGCGTGCAGACGGACGCTGCGGGTTTGGAGACGCTCTTCAAGGCCCACCTCACATCGCAGTCGGCGGCGATCATCGACGTGACAGATACAGCCGAAATCCCCGCCGCGATCGCTGGCTGGTTGCGCAGCACCAATCTGCCCATGCGCCTGCGTATGGGAGATGATCCCCGCCTGGGCGCCCTGCCGTGGTCGAATGAGCCCACCCTGACGCTCGAGAGGGGTCGCGCCGCACCCTCCGACGAGGTGGGCCTCACCCATGCCATCAGCGCTGTTGCCGAGACTGGTACGCTCGTCCTGGCATCCGGCACTGACAATCCCGTCACCGTCAATTTTCTGCCCGAGAACCACGTCGTCATCGTGCGCGCCAAAGATATCGTCGGTCCCTACGAGACCGCGTTCGACCGGGTACGCGCGCTCTACGGCAAAGGCACGATGCCGCGCACGCTCAACATGATCTCGGGGCCATCGCGCACGGGCGACATCGGGGGGCGCCTCGTCATGGGCGCGCACGGTCCGCGCCGCATGTGTGTCGTCATCGTGCACGACTGACACCCCTGCTTCTGTGCGCAAGCAGCGCAGAACGCTGAGTTTTTGCGCCCCATTCACGACACGTTCACAGGCAATCGTGCATGGACATTCAACAGGCTTGGACCGTATCGACGATTCGCGTCTACCAACCGAGAACGCTCATGCATTCGCTCCGCACTCTGCTCGCAGCGCTGCTCGTCGTGGCGACGACGGTCGTTGTCTCGACAGGACCTGGACAGGCGCAAGAGCCGATCCAGATCAGCGAGTTCTACCATCAGCTCGAACCCTACGGCCGTTGGGTCGATCATCCCCAATATGGCAGCGTCTGGGCGCCGGACACGGACCCGGAGTGGCGCCCCTATACGCGCGGACGTTGGGTGTTCACCGACGAGCATGGCTGGCTGTGGCAGTCCGAAGAGGCGTTCGGTTGGGCCGTCTACCATTATGGCCGCTGGTTCCTCGACGAAGACCTCGGCTGGCTCTGGGTACCCGGCAGCGAGTGGGGTCCCGCATGGGTGGCGTGGCGCCATAGTGACAGTCACGTCGGTTGGGTGCCGTTGCCGCCCGAAGCCGAGTGGCACAACGATGCTTTGACGTTTTCGTCGACCTACTACGATCGCCCCCACCTGTCGCCCGCGTGGGTGTTCGTGCCTGTCGCGGCGCTCACCACGTATGCGATTTACCGCTACATCCTGCCGCCACGGCGCAACACCGTTTTCCTGCGCTCCACCACGTGGGTGCCGCGCAGCCATCATCACGGCCGACATGGCGTCTTCAACGCCGGCTTCGACCGCCGCCGCTATGAAACCATTACCCGGCGCCCGATCACGCCTGTGCGCATCGTCGTCAGCAACCGCCCGCAAGTTTCAGGGGCGCGCGCTGGCGCACCCGGCGGCTCCGTGCAGGTTTTCCGCCCGCGCGTGGTCGGCACCGTCGCCGCGACGCCTCCCCCGCGCATCGTGCCGAGGGCGGAATTTCAATCTCGCAGCCTGGGCGCCGGTCAGCGCCCGCAACGCGTGGCGCCGGGAAATCAGCCGTCGATTCAACCCCGCCCCGACCCCAATGCCGGGCGCGTGATACAGCCGCAACCATCCCAACCGCAAGTCGTGCAACCACCGGGCGGTGCTGGTGGGGGTGGTTTTCGCGCCCGCAATCTGGAGTCACAGCCACCGGGCGGGCAGGGGCAGCCGAGTATAACCCAGCCACGAACGATCACGCCGGCGCAACCTGCCCCCCTTCAACCGCGTACGGTCACGCCCGCGCCGTCGGGCAATCCGCAGCCGGGCACGTTCCTGCCGCCCAGCAATCGCGCGGCCCCGCCACCCGTTCCACAACGCGCAGCGCCGCCACCGCCACAAGCTCAACCCCGCATCCTGCCGCCTCCCGCGCAATCATCGGGTGAGCCGCGCGTGCGCGGACCCAGTGGCCCTCCTCCTGGCGCCGCCCCGCAAGGTGGGCCCCCGCGCGCTGCAAACCCGCCGCCGGCACAGAACCCACAGCAAAAGCCACCGGAAAAGAAGAAGCGCACGCCCGATGGCAAGGAGGGGTGAGCTGTCGACCCTCGACGGCGCGTCTGGAACGTCGGATCATGAGGTCCCGCCCAACCCAGGAGCACGCGAGATGAATATCCGGCTGTCCGAGAATTTTCGCGCCGTCTTCTATGCGCCGTTCTACGCCACCATGGCGCTCGGCTGTTACGCGCGCGAAGGTCTCGACATTACGTTCGTCGAGTCCGGCGCGCCCGGTGGCGGTCCCGGCGGCCTGCTCGACGGCACCGTCGACGTCACCTGGGGCGGGCCGATGCGCGTCATGAAAGCGCGTGACGAAAACGGGCCCGATTACGTCTGCTTCGCCGAGGTCGTGCGCCGCGATCCGTTCTATCTCCTCGCGAAACCCGGCACCGCATTCAAGCTCACCGACCTGCCGAAACTGCGCTTTGCGTCCGTCTCCGAAGTTCCGACCCCCTGGCTCTGCCTGCAACACGATCTGCGCGATCTGGGCCTCGATCCGTCGACCTTGAAGCGCATCCCCGACCGTACGATGGGCGACAACCTCGCGGCGCTTGCCGCCGGCACCGTCGACGTCATCCAGGTGTTCGAACCGTTCGCCGCGATGGCCGTGCGTCAGGGTGTCGGCGGCATCGTGCATGCCGCCAGCGCGCGCGGCGACACCGCATATACGACGCTGCTGTCGTTGCGTGCGGGCGTCGAGAAAAACCGCGCCGCGTTCTCCGCCATGGCCCGCGCCACGCGCGCGATGCAGGCCTGGCTCGCCACGCACACGGGCGCCGAACTCGCGGACGCTGTCGCCTCTTACTACCCCAACGTCGCGCGCGAAGACTTGGTTGCCGCACTCACCCGCTACAAAGCCGCCAACCTTTGGGCAGACGATACACCCATGTCGCGCCGCGGTTTCGACCGTCTTGCCGTCAGCCTGCAGTCGGGCGGCTTCATCCGCCGCATTCCCGCTTATGATGATTGCGTCGCCGACCCCATGCTCGATTAGAACGCATTCTTGCTCGGGGTGAATCGGCTCAGTCGCCGCCCTTCGTGCCTTGCCGGAACAGGCGCGCTTTATCGCGCTGCCAGTCGCGCTTCTTGATGTCTTCGCGCTTGTCGTAATGCTTTTTGCCTTGCGCCAGCGCGATGCGCAGTTTGGCGATGCCGCGCGCATTGAAATACAGCTGCAACGGCACGATCGTCATGCCCTGCCGATCGACCGCAACCTTGAGTTTGTGGATCTCGCTCGCTTTCAGCAACAGACGGCGCGGCCGGCGCGGATCGTGCTGGAAGAATGCGCCGGCCTGCCGGTATTCGGGGATGTGGGCGTTGACGAGGAAAATGCCGCCGTTCTCGGCCGACGCATAACTTTCCGCGATATTGGCCTCGCCGGTGCGCAGCGACTTCACTTCCGTGCCGGTCAGCACGATGCCGGCTTCCCACGTGTCCTCGACGCGATATTCGTAGCGCGCCTTGCGATTCTCGGCGACGACCTTGTGGTTGTCGGTCTTCTCGGCCATGGCCGCACCCTCATAATGCCAGCAGGCCCGACGCTGCCGTCAGGCCTGCGGTAAACGCTGCAACTGCGCCTTCAGATCAGCGCCGCCGCTTATTCCGCCGCTTTCGCCTTCAAGAGACCCGCATGGGTCAAGGCCGCATCGACGATTTTCTTCGTCGCGTCGGTGAGCGGAGCCAGCGGGAGACGCGTGTCGGGGCTCTCGATGAGGCCGAGGCGCCACGCCGCATATTTCACCGGCGATGGGCTCGTCTCGACGAACAGGCCATCGTGCAACGGGATCAGCAGGTCCTGCAATTCGAGCGCACGTTTCCAGTTGCCTTCCAAGGTCGCATTCTGGAACTCCGCACACAGTCGCGGAGCGATGTTGGCCGTCACCGAAATGCACCCGTTGCCACCGTGGGCGTTGAAGCCGAGCGCAGTGCCGTCCTCACCCGACAGATAGGAAAACGGCTTCTTGATCATGATGCGATGCAGCGACATGCGATCGACCTTGGCCGACGCGTCTTTCACCCCGACGACATTTTTCAGCGTCGCGATCCGCGCCAGTGTAGCGGGCAGGATGTCGGCAACGGTGCGACCCGGCACATTGTAAGCCACGATCGGAAAATCGACCGCTTCGCTGATCGCCTTGAAGTGCAGGTAAAGGCCTTCCTGCGTCGGCTTGTTGTAGTAGCCGGTCGAGTGCAGCGCCGCATCGGCGCCCGCCGACTTGGCGAACTTCGTCAGCTCGATCGCCTCGGCGGTCGAATTCGAGCCCGCGCCCGCGATGATCGGGACGCGCTTTTTCGCGGTGGTCACGCACAACTCGACGACGCGGCGGTGCTCGTCGTGGCTCAACGTTGGCGCTTCACCGGTCGTGCCGACCGGAACGAGGCCGTGCGAACCTTCTGCGATGTGCCATTCGACGAGGCGCACGAACGCCTTCTCGTCGACTTTTCCGCCCCGCATCGGTGTAATCAGTGCAGGAAACGAGCCTTTGAACATGGGTTGCTCCTGTGCATCGCACGTGCAGGCGATCGGTCGACGACGCCTTGAACCCCGCCGACGTGGTTGTTACGTTGAACGCTCGGAAGGCGCCGACGGTCGCGCGCCTCCCCTCATCACTTCGGCGGAGTCTATGCGCTCGGCAAGCGAACAGCAAGACGGATGCCGCAGCCCGCGTGACGCTCCACAATGGAAAGGTCTGGACGCTTGATCGTCCCCCTCGCCCTGCTCAGCCGCGGTGTCGTTTCGGCAACAGCGGCGCTGGCGGTCCTTTTCGGGCTCACGGCGGCGGATATCGCCCGTGCGGCGTCGCCCGAACCGGTCAAAAGCACCTCTGCAGTGTCGACCGCCGCCCCCTCAGCGGCCGCAACTTCTGAGCAACGCTACAAGGCGCGCCTGGACGAACTGATCGCGCCTGTCCTGGGCCTCACACCCGATCCAGTCGACGTCCAAAGATTGCTGGACGCCATCCGACTCACGGGCACGAAGGACCAGAACGGTGCCCGCGCCTTGCGCGCCCAAATCACCGATCCCGCCGCGCGCAAGCTTGCGGATTGGTTGGCCTACCGGGCGGGCGTCGGTGAAGCGCAGGACATCACACGCTTCGTCGAGGCCAATCCTGCGTGGCCCGAACGCAACCTGATGCATCGCCGCGCCGAGGATCAATTGCTGGCGACGGGCGGCTCGACACAGCGCATCAAAGCCTTTTTCAACGGGGCCGAGCCGCGCTCTGGCGCCGGTTACGCAGCCCTGGCCTCGGCGTTTCTGGCAGACGGCAACCAGGCCGAGGCGAAACGCTTGGCTGGTGAAGCTTGGCGCTCCCACGAGTTGCCCGCGACCTTCGAGAAGGGGTTTCTCGAGCGGTTCGGCAGTTTCCTCTCGACCGTTGATCATAAGCGCCGCTTCGACCGGCTGCTGGTCGACGTCTCGCGTTCGGCCAGTGATCGCACGCAGCGCGCCACGACGGCGGCGCGTGTGGTGCCTCTGCTCAGCGAATCCGACCGCAAAACGGCAGAGGCGCGACTGGCCATCTACCTGCGCGCCAAGAATGCAGCCGCACTACTTGCCAAGGTGCCAGCCCCTGCGGATGGCAAAACCGATTGGGGTTTGGCGTTTCAGCGCGCCCAGCACATGCGGCGCACCAACCAGGATGAGGCGGCCTGGAAACTGTTGTCGACTGCCCCGCGCGATGCAGCTCTCCTCGTCAACCCCGACGAATGGTGGGAAGAGCGCCGCAGTGCCACCTACGATGCGCTGCGCCTAGGCAAGAACGAAGCTGCCTACGCCCTTGTCGCCGACGGAACCGGCCTGAGCGTCAATCCCGCAAAAGACCAGGCGTTCATGGCCGGATGGATCGCGCTGCGCCTGTTGAAAAATCCTCACGCTGCGCTGCCCCATCTCGAAGCCTCGCGCACATCGGCAGATGGCCCTTTGAGCAAGGCCCGCGGCGAATACTGGACGGGCCGCGCGCTGGACGCCCTCGAGCGGAACGTGGAGGCGAAAAAGCGCTACGACGACGCAGCCAAAATCGTCGATTCCTTCCACGGCCAACTCGCGCGCCAGAAACTGTCGGGCGGACGTTCCCTCGACCTTCGCATCGGCCCACCCGCGATGCCGACCGCCGAGCAAGTCCGCCGCTTCGTCGAACTCGATAGCGTGCGCGCGGCGGTGATCGCGACCAAAGCCGGTCTCGACCGCAACATTCGTGTCGCCCTGTTCGCGCACCTGCGCGGCCATCTTGAAACGGAAGCCGACGTCGCGATGCTCGCCCATCTGGCAGCTGCACTGGGTGATGTGCAGACATCGCTGCGCGTCGGTAAAACAGGCATCGCGCGCGGCATGAACCTCATCGCCTACGCGTATCCCGTGCACCCGTTTCCCGCTTACACGCCGCTGCGCGATCCGCCCGAAAAAGCCATGCTGCTGGCAATTGCCCGCCAGGAGACGGAGTTCAACCACACCATCGTCTCGAGTGCTGGCGCGCGCGGGCTTTTGCAAGTCATGCCCATCACGGCGCAGCACATCTGCCGCGATTACAAGATCAAATGCGATCTGCCGCGTCTCCTCACCGACAATTCATACAACGCCACCATCTCCAGTGCTTACATCGGTGACCGGATGGCGGCGTTGCGCGGCAGTTACGTGCTGGGCCTCGTTGCCTACAACGCCGGTCCTGGCCGCGCGCGCCAATGGATTCGCGAACTGGGCGATCCTCGCGAGGCCAACGTCGACCCCATCGATTGGATCGAGCGCATTCCCATCGAGGAGACGCGCGAGTACGTCAAGAAAGTACTGTCGAACGTCCAGATTTACCGCGCCCGCCTCGACGAGCCCAACGCGCTCCGCCTCGAGGACGATCTCATGCGCCGCAGCGATCGACGGTGAGGGCGATCGGGCGCGCGCCGCGACGGATTACACCGACAGATACTGCTCCACCAATGCCGGATCGCGTTCGAGGTCGGCCATGCTGCCGGACCAGCGGATATGGCCGCTCTCGAGAATATAAGCGCGGTCGGCGATGGCGCGGGCGACATGCACGTTCTGCTCCGACACCAGTAGGCCCACACCGCGCCGCCGCAGTTCGCCCAACGCCGCGACGATGCCTTCCAGGATGACGGGCGCCAACCCCTCCGACGGCTCATCGAGCAGGATGCAGCGCGGATTGCCCATGAGCGTGCGCGCCAGCGTCAGCATTTGCTGTTCGCCTCCCGACATGCGCGCGGCCAGTCGATCCCGCATCGCGCCTAGGTTGGGGAACAGTTCGAACAATTCGGGCACGGTCCAGGCCCGTGCATTCCGCGCCGGCAACCGGCCGACGGCCAAGTTTTCGAGCACCGTCAGCCCACCGAACACGCGCCGATCCTCCGGCACCCAACCGAGCCCCATCCGCGCGATGCGATGCGTGGGGTTGTTTTCGATGCGCGCGCCATCGAAGGAAATCGCCCCGCGCCGCTCGACCTCGAGGCCCATGACGGCCTTCAACGTCGTGGATTTTCCGGCACCGTTGCGGCCGAGCAGCACGACGGCCTCACCCGGTTCGACCGTCAGCGAAACCCCATAGAGCACCTGCGCGCGGCCATACCAGGCGTCGAGGGCGGAGATGTCGAGAAGCGGCATCAATGTCAGCTCCCCTGCCGCTTGTGACCCGCCGGGGGCAGCCCGTGCCCGAGATAAACCTCGCGCACGCGCGGGTCGGCGCGCACGTCATCCGCGCTGCCCGATGCGATGATTTCGCCGCGGTTCATCACCAGCACGCGCGTGGCATGGCCAAACACCACGTCCATGTCGTGCTCGGTGAACAGCACCGCCGTCTGCCGGTCGCGGGCAATGCGGGCAACGAGCGCCATCAATGCGCGCCGTTCGGTCGGCGCCATGCCCGCCGTCGGTTCGTCGAGCAGCAGCAGGCGCGGCCGGTTGGCGAGTGCGAGCGCCAGTTCGACGCGCTTGAGATCGCCATAGGCGAGCAACCCGCAGGTGCGCTGCGCCGCCACCGCCATGCCCACCTCGTCGAGCAAGGCCATTGCCTCCTCTTCGCGAAAGCGCGCTGCACTGCGCCAGAGCGACCACGCTCGCTCGCGCGACATCAGCGCGATGGCGACGTTCTCTACGACTGTCATCGAGGCGAACGTCGCCGTGATCTGGAAGGTGCGACCGACGCCCAGACGCCACAGCGCGCGCGGAACCAGCCCCGTCACGTCGGCCCCATCGAGCCGCACCTGGCCCCGGTCCGGCGCGAGCTGGCCGTTGACGACGTTGAACGTCGTGGTTTTACCCGCACCATTGGGACCGATGAGCGCGACCAGCTCACCCGCCGCGACATTGAACGACGCCGCCACCAGGGCAGGAAACCCGTCGAACGATTTGGCGATAGCCTCGACGGCGAGAACGGGCGGGCTCACGGCGCGCCACCGGAGGTGAAGTGCTCCAGCCGCCGTCGCAGAGTCCCGACGATCCCATTGGGAAACAGCACGCACAGCGCGATGATTGACAGCCCCAGCACGGCCTGCCAGTACACGATCGAGCGCGTGATCGTGTCGGCCAGCAGCGTCAATACGGCCGCGCCTACCACCGCACCGGCAATCGTGTTGAGGCCGCCGAGCAGCACCATGACGAGCGCATCGACCGAGCGCGGGATCGACGCCACGTCCGGCGACAGCGATCCCTTCGAGAACACGGTGAGCGCCCCCGCAATGCCCGCCAGCGCACCCGCCAGCACGAACGCCGACCACTGCGTGCGCCGCACATCGATGCCCAACGATTCCGCGCGCACGGGCGAGTCACGTGCCGCCCGCAGCAGATACCCGAACGGCGTGTGCACCACGCGCCACGCAAAAAGCAACGCGGCCGCAACCACGGCCAACGTGAACAGATAATAGGTGGACTTCGACGCCAGCGCTGCTGGTGGCCAAACGCCGACGAGCCCGTTGCTACCGCCGGTTACGCTGTTCCATTGGAACGCGATGGCCCACACGATCTGCGCGAAGGCCAACGTCAACATGGCGAGCGACACACCGGCGGAACGCACCGCGAAATACCCAAACAACATCGCCAACACGGCGGCAAACGACATCCCCGCTGCGATGGCGACGACGAGAGGCGCGCCGGCCTTCGCCGCAATCGCCGCCGCATAGGCGCCGCCCCCCAGATACGCCGCGTGCCCGAACGACGTGATGCCACCCGGCCCCATCAGCAGACCGAGGCTGCCCGCAAACAGCGCGAAAGTCAGAATGTCCGTCGCCAACACCAGCGCGAACCGATCCGCAACGAGCGGAGCCAATCCCATCATCACGACGAGCGCGCCGGTCATCAGCACCGCGCTCTGTCCCGGCGGCGGCATCGGCAGCAGGTGCACGGCGGCTATGCGCTGCGGTGCCGGTTTCGTGCCGAGCAGCCCCCACGGTCGGATCACCAGCACAACCGCCATGACGATGAATTCGACGACAATCGTCAACTGCGTGAACGACACCGTGAACCCGAAGACCGTCGCCTCGCCAATCCCGATGCACCAGGCCTTGACCACGCACACCAAGACGGCCGCGATATAGGCCCCCGAAATGCTGCCCAATCCACCCACCACTGTGACAACGAACACATCGGCGATGATCGACAGGTCGATGCCGAGATTTGCCGGCTCACGCGGCAACGCCAACGCACCCGCCAGCCCCGCGAGAAACGAACCGAGCGCAAATACACTGGTGAACATCAGCGCTTGGTTCACACCCAGCGCGGCCGCCATGTCGCGGTCTTCGGTCGCGGCGCGGACGCGAGTGCCCCAATCGGTGCGCCGCAACAGCAGCGTGATGAGCCCCAGGAACACCGGGCCCAGCACAATCAGCAGCAGATCGTAGTCTGGAATGGGCTTTCCGAAGATGAATACCGCGCCGCGCAATCCCGGCGCGCGCGGACCCAGAATATCCTCCGGCCCCCACAGCCACAGGGCCGCATCTTTGATGACCAGCACGACGCCGAACGTCGCCGTCAGTTGCAAAAGCTCAGGCGCCGCGTAGATGCGCCGCAGAATGACGAGTTCGACCACCACGCCGATCAGGGCGACGATGAGGGCAGCCAGCAGCGCGCCGCCCCAAAACCCGAGCACGCCGCCGCCCATCCGCGCATAGAGCGTGGCTGCAATAAACGCGCCCAGCATCGTGAACGAGCCGTGCGCAAAATTGACGACGCGTGTAACACCGAAAATCAACGTCAACCCGAGCGCCACCAGAAACAGCAGCGACGCACTGGCCAAGCCGTTCAGCGTCTGGATCAGGAAGGAGGCGAGCATGTCAGCCTTTGCTCACCGGGCGGTTGATCGGCGATCACCATGCGGGTCGTGATGTCCGTTCAAGCGGCAATCTCAGCATCGGCCGCAAGTTTCAAGATGGCAATCGCCGCGACGCAAGCTTTCCGGCTCTCGTAGCCTTCGCCGCTACTGGCAATGATTTTACCGCCGCCGCTGACGAGGCGCCACCGCCACTCTCCTCTGCGATCTTTATACACGTGGTACAGCGGTACGAGGCACGCCTCGTCGAATTCGGCCAAGCGCTTGGCATCGATGGCGCCAACGGATTTGAGGCTCTGCATGGTCCCATGCAGTGCCTCCATCGTGTCACTCTTGTACCGCTTGCCCATCGCAGTTCAATTCCGTGAATTCGTTCGCTGCCACCAGACGATCCAGTTCATCTTGCGTCAATGCCCACAGGTCTTTAGCGACGTCCTTGATAACACGAAACTCGTCGACCCCTAAGGTGTCTCGCTCGTTCTTGGCAAACCCACGAAAGAAGACGGCGCGGTCCGCAATTCTGCACACGATGACAACCCGATAACCTCCCGACCTTCCCTGGCCGGTTCGGGCCACTCACTGCTTGATGACGCCGCCTCCGAGATCGGCATCGATCAAGCCGCGCGACGCCCTGTCGATGGCCTCGCACAGCTGAGCCGTCGTAAGCCGCTCACGACGAGCGAACCGTGCGAACCACCTGTTCAAGAAGATCCGTACGATCCCACCCAGCCACCCATCTCACTCACTCGGCGGGGCGTAGTTTCTTCACCGCATCCTCGGGTGGCAGATGCTTGTCGCCGGCTTCGTAACGCCAGTCGGTCATGACGCCACGGCCATCCTTGACGCCGACGCGGCCGACATAGGCGCCCATCGTCGATTGGTGATCGAAGGCACGATAGGTGATCGGACCGAACGGAGTCGCGTGCGAGAGACCCTTCATCGCATCGACCATCTTCTCCGTATCGGTCGACCCGGCTTTCTTCAGCATGGCCGCGATCGACTGCAGCGCCGCATAGCCCACCACGGAACCCAGTCGCGGGTAGTCGTTCCACTTGGCGCGATAGGCGTCCAGGAACGCCTTGTGCTCGGGCGTCGTGATCTGATCCCAGGGATAGCCCGTCACGTACCAGCCGACGGGAGCTTCCTCTTTCAACGGATCGAGATATTCGGGTTCTCCGCCCAGCAGCGAGAAGACGGCGACATCCTTGAACACGCCGCGCGTCGTACCTTCCCGCACGAACTTCTGCAGATCGGGACCGAAGGTGACGTTGAAGATCGCATCGGGCTTCATGTCGGCGATCGCTTGTGCCACCGCCCCCGCTTCGATCTTGCCCAGCGCGGGCGCCTGCTCGCCGACGAATTCGACACCCGGCTGCTTTTCGCTCATCAGCTTCTTGAACGACGCGACTGCCGACTGGCCATACTCGTAATTGGGATAAACGATGGCCCAGCGCTTCTTGTTGAGCTTCACCGCATCCTCGACCAGCATCGAGGTCTGCATGTAGGTCGAGGCGCGCAGGCGGAACGTGTAGCGATGCCCGTTGTCCCAGACCAGCTTGTCCGTCAGGGGCTCGGCTGCCACGAACAGCATTTTGCGCTGCTTGGCGAAATCCGAAATGGCGAGGCCGACGTGCGACAGGAATCCGCCGGTCAGCAGCACCACGTTCTCGCGCGATACCAGCTCTTCTGCCACCCGCACCGCTTCGCCCGGCGTCGCATTGTCGTCGCGCGAGACGACCTCGAGCTTGCGGCCATTGATGCCGCCCGCCTTGTTGATCTCTTCGACGGCTAGTTCCCAGCCCTTCTTGTAGGGTTCCAGGAACGCCGGGATCGCTTTGTAGCTGTTCAGCTCGCCGACTTTAATCGTGTCCTGCGCTGTAGCAGGGGTGAGCGCCGACGCCCCCAGCACCGCACCGAGCAGCGCGCCGCGCAACAGATTCAACTCTTTAGAACGCATCGTCCTCTCCCACTTGAAGCCGCAGTGGCCTCGCATTGCACGCATGTCGCCGTGGCGCTTTGGTTAATGCCGCCTGACGGACGTTAACCACGGCGGGTAATTCTTGCACGCTTCCCCGCGGATTGGCAGCATTTCCTGCGATGCCGAAGCGGCCATTCGCAAGCGTAGCCAGCTCGGAAGCGGAACGCAGGCGCAGCGTAAACGTTGTTTGTCCAACCAGCGTCACAGGCGCGCCACGAGGCCGGCCCAGTATCGCCGCCAGTTGGACGACCCCGAAGCCCGAAAGCGTATCAATGCGTTTGTTTGCGTCGACAGTCTGGAATTCTCTGGCGCGATCGAGCGATCGTCGCATCGCTATATACGTCGCCACCCTGACGGTCATTTTGACGGTCACGACGTGGGGGCTTGCTGCCGTCGGGTCCATGTTGATCAGCGTCGTCGATGCGCATTTGCCCAGCCAGGGGAGCGAGGGCCTTTCGCGCGTCGAAATGCATGTCTCGGCGGCCTCCGTCACCAACCGCGAGGATATCGCCAGCCGCACGATCGACACCAATTTCTCGATTGCGCAACCGACACGTCACATGATCGCCCCGACCCAGATCGTCGGGGCCAGGATCGGCAACATCGGCGATGACCGTTTCGGCGAAGGCGGAGGGTATAAGACGGTCTGCGTGCGCCTGTGCGACGGCTATTTTTTCCCGATCAGCAGTCGCACGTCGCAGTCGAATTTTCGCAATGATCTCGCCAAATGCGAGCAGATGTGCGGCGGCACGCCCGTCCGCCTCTTCGCCCACCCCGCCGCGACGGAATCGACTGGAGACATGCAGGATTTGACGGGGCTGCCCTACGCGCACTTGAAAACCGCGTTCCGCTTCAGAACAACGTTCGACGCGGGCTGCAAGTGTACGGCGGCCCCCTGGGAGCAACAGTCCACGGATCGCCATCGCCTGTATGCTCTGGAGGCCGCCCGCGCGAAGGGTGACGCCACGGTCGTTCCCGAGCTCGCCGCTCTGCGGACCAAAGTCGCGGAAGATGCGCGGCTCGCGAAGGTAAAAACCCGCGTGGCCAATGTGCAGGCGGTGGCTGCGGGCATTGCGGCGCCCGGTCCAGGAAGCCGCATGTTTCGCGACCGATCCGACGATGACGGTGAAACGGACTATCGCTTCTCCCGGTTGCCCGCGGGCACACCGGCATTCGGTGATGCGAGCCGCGACAGCCAACCGACAGCCCGTCGCTCCAGCGGGTCGCTGGGATCGGGTGGCGGCTCCAGCTGGCAAGTCAAAGTCTTCAGCGGCAATTGATCGTCTGCGCCGATGCCTTCCGATGTTTCCGGTGATGGCTGTCTTGCAACCGGGGAATACGGGCCCAGCGCCAGAGCTCACCGCCACCGTTGACTTCCCCCCGCCCCCCGCGCGACGCTGATTGACCCACTGGCCCGGAGGTGTCCCATGCCCATGCGCTCGATCATCGGCCTCGACCACGTCGTCATCCTCACGCGCGATTTGTCCGAGGGGGCGCGGCGCTGGCAGGGGCTCGGCTTCACGGTTTCGCCCAAGGGCCTGCATACGGCGGCGATGGGCACGGCCAATCACACCATCATGCTGGGTGAGGACTACATCGAGCTGATCGGCGTCGTTGCCGAAACGGAGCGCAATCTGCAGAGCCGCGAGTTCCTGGCCAAACGCGGCGAGGGCATCGAGCGCGCGGCCTTCACGGGCACCGATGCCGACGACGGCGTCGCCGAGCTCAAGGCGCATGGTTTTGCGGCGCTGGGCCCCTACGATTTCGGCCGCCCCGTCGACCTGCCCGACGGACGCAAGGCCGAAGCCCGCTTCCGCACCTATCTGTGGCCCGTCGACGAGCGCCCCGGGGGCCTGCGCATCTTCACCTGCCAACATCTCACGCGCGAGAACGTGTGGATTCCCGAGCTGACGCGGCACGCCAACACCGCCACCCGCATCGACCGCGTCGAGATGCTGTCGAAGGACCCCGTCAAAGCCGCCGGCCACATGGGACGGCTGATCGATCGCCCCGTCGAACGACAATCGGATGGCGCCTATCGCGTCGAGACGGGGTCCACGCGCGGCGATTTCGTATTCCTCGACCGCGCCACCTTGGCGAAACGCCATCCCGGCGTTCCATTGGACGGCCTCCCCGAAGAGGGCGGCGTCTCCCTCGCGCTCAGCGTCGCCGACATCGCGCTGGCCGCCATCACGATCGGATCGAAAGCGTGCGTGGCCAGCGCGACAGCCGTGAAGGTCGCGCCGGCGGAGGCGAATGGGGTGATTTTGGAGTTGAGGGCGGGGTAGGGTGCCTACCCCCCACCCGCAAACGCCAACGTTGCATCCACCGCTGCCTGCCAGCGCGCGCAGCGACGCGCGCGTTCCGCGTCAGCCATCACCGGTTCGAACCGTTTCTCGCGGCGCCACCGGGTGGCGAACTCCGATAGCCCCGGCATCACGCCCGCCTGCATCCCCGCGAGCCAGCCCGCGCCCAGCGCCGTGGTTTCCGTATTCGTTGGCCGGTCGACCGGCGCGCCGATGATGTCGGCGAGGAATTGCATGGTCCAATCGCTGGTGGCCATGCCGCCGTCGACGCGCAGAACGGTTTGCGCGCCGCCTGCTGCACCGCCCGACCAGTCCCGCCGCATGGCTTCCAGCAAGTCCCGCGTCTGGAACGCCACCGCCTGAAGTGCGGCGCGCGCCAATTCGGTCCGCCCTGTTCCCCTGGTCAGCCCGAACACCGCGCCGCGCGCACTGGCATTCCAATAGGGCGCGCCCAGGCCGGCGAAAGCCGGCACCAGCACGGCCTCGTCCTCCGGCGCAATCGATCCCGCCGCCGACGCCAAAGCCGTGCTCTCCGCCGATGACCCGATCACGCCGAGCCCGTCGCGCAACCACTGCACCGCCGCCCCCGCCACGAAAATCGAACCCTCGAGCGCATACGTCCGCTCGCCGCCCAGTTGATAGGCCACCGTCGTCAGCAAGCGATTGCGCGAGGGGATCGCCTCCGTCCCCGTATTCAGCAACGCGAAGCACCCCGTGCCGTAGGTCGATTTCACCATGCCCGGCGCAAAGCACGCCTGCCCGATCGTCGCCGCCTGCTGATCACCCGCCATACCCCGGATCGGGATCGCCGCACCGAGCACGGCCGAATCACTCACACCGAATTCCGCCGCGCAGTCGCGCACGTCGGGCAGCATCGCGCGCGGCACGCGAAACAGGCGAGCCAAGTCGTCGTCCCATTGCCCGGCGCGGATATCGTAAAGCAGCGTGCGCGAGGCGTTGGTGGCGTCCGTCGCATGCACACGCCCACCCGTCAGCCGCCACAGCAAAAAAGTATCGATCGTGCCGAACGCCAGATGTCCCGCCTCCGCCGCAGCCCGTGCTCCCGGCACCGTGTCCAGCAGCCAGCCGATCTTCGTGCCTGAAAAATAGGGGTCGAGCAGCAGCCCCGTCTTGGCCGTCACCATCGGCTCGACGCCGTCGGCTTTCAGGCGCGCGCAGATATCGGCCGTGCGCCGATCCTGCCACACGATCGCGCGATGGATCGGCGCGCCCGTACGTCGATCCCAGATCACACAGGTCTCGCGTTGATTGGTGATGCCTATACCGGCGAGGGACGCAGGCGCCACCCCGCCCGTTGCAATCGCCGCCCGCGCCGTCTCCACCGTCGTGCGCCAGATATCCTCGGGATCGTGCTCGACCCAACCGGGCTGCGGATAGTGCTGCGTGAATTCCTGCTGGCCGACGCCAACCACCTCGAGCCCCGCATCGAACAGCAGCGCCCGGCTCGATGTCGTCCCCTGGTCGATGGCGAGGATATGGTTCATCGATTACCCCTCCGCCCACGCAGGCCGGCCCGACTCATTCGTAGCCGTCTTCGATCGACTGGAGCATGGCCTTTTCGAGTAGACCGCGATCCAGCACACCGACCGGATCGTCCTTCGACGGCCCATAACGGCGCATGTGCACGAAGCGTTCGCGCGCGACGGCTTCGAGGCGCGCCAATTCCGCGAGTGGATCGGTATGATCGTCGACCCGTAGATCGAGCGCGGCGAACTCATCCTCGCCGTGAATCAGCAGGACTGCCGACTGCTTGCCGCGCTTGTCGCCGCCGGCTTTCTCACCCGCCGTCAGCGCGCCGATCAAGCGCCGGGCAAAGGGCATGTCAGCCGTCGCTTCGAACGCTTCGGCCGTCTTCTCGATCACGTCGGGGCCCGTCAGCATGTTGCCGGCAACGGAAAACCGCTCGCGCACGAGATGCCCGCACCAGTCGATGCAGTCGGCCCCCGTCCCGGCCGCGAACCGCCCCTGGCGATCCATGACATGCACTTGGCGATGATCGCGCCCTTCGTCGGCGCCCCGCAACATGCGCACGCACTCCTCCGCCGACGCCCCAGCACTCAGCAGCGCCAGACCACGCGGTCCCCAATAGGGATTGGTCAACGCCTGCGTGCACACAGCGCCCACGCCCGTGCGGATGTGCGGCACCCGCGCGCCCACGGCGAACGCCCGCGTCGCCACCGCTATGCCAATTCGGCCTGTCTTTTCGTCGCGCGCAATAATCGACCACGTCATGCGACCGTCCACTCCTCGGGTTGCAGGGTCGCCCAGCGTAAGCAGGCCGCCGCGGCAAGAACAAGTCTCCCGCCGGTGTGCCTCGAAATCCACTTGCCGCGCCGGGTGGTCCCGTCATACTCCGCCAAGCACTCAACCTGAAGGGACTCGCTGCCCCGATGAGCCATTTCAACTTCGAACCCGTGACGCTCCCGCCGGAAGCCGCCCGCCTGCGGACAGCAGTGCGTGCTTTCTGCGCCGAAGAGCGTGCAAATGGCGGCTTCAAGCCCGCAGTCGGCGCCATGGTCGAAGCCGACGAGGCATTCAGCGCCAAGTGCGGCGCCCGTGGCCTGCTCGGCATGACCTGGCCTAGGGAATACGGCGGCCAGGAGCGCTCGTCTCTGGAACGCTACGTCGTCGTCGAGGAGCTGCTGGCGGCCGGCGCTCCCGTCATGTGCCACTGGGTCGCCGAGCGCCAATCGGGGCCGCAAATCCTGCGCCACGGCAGCGAACGCGCCAAACGCGAGATCCTGCCCCGCATTGCCGCCGGACAATGTTATTTCGCCATCGGCATGAGTGAGCCCGACACTGGCTCCGACCTCGCCAGCGTCCGCTCGCGCGCCCACAAGGTCGACGGCGGCTGGCACGTCACCGGGCGCAAGGTGTGGACGAGTTTCGCCCATCGCGCCCATTACGTGATCGCCTTGGTGCGCACCTCGGGCACGCCCGAACAGCGCCACCACGGCCTCACCCAGTTGATCATCGACATGAAAACACCCGGCATCGAGGTCCGGCCGATTTACAACGTCTATGGCGGCCACGATTTCAACGAGGTGACGTTCGACGATGTCTTCGTCCCCGAGGATATGAGCATCGGCGGCGAGGGGCGCGGCTGGGAAATGGTCGTGGGCGAGCTGGCCTTCGAGCGCTCCGGCCCCGACCGTTTCATGTCGTCGTTCCCGCTGTTGATGGAGGCCTTCAACGAGGCGGGGCCCGACCCCGACCGGCACACGGCCGTCGAACTCGGCCGCCTCGTCGCCCACCTGTCGACACTGCGGCGGATGTCCAGCTCGATCGCCGGCCTTCTCCAAGCGGGCCACTCCCCCGTCACCGAAGCCGCCGTCGTCAAAGATTTGGGCACCACCTTCGAACAGGAGACGCCCGAAGTCGTGCGCCGCGTCCTCCCCGTCATGCCGAATATGCCGGCCTCCCACGGCGCGCCAGATGCCGACTACGCGACCCTGCAAGGACTGTCGCAAATGCAGTGCGTCTCCTATTCGTTGCGCGGCGGCACCCGCGAAATTCTGCGCGGCATGATTGCACGGGGGCTCGGTCTGCGATGAGTGATATGCGCGAGGAAATGCTGAGAACGCTCGACCGCATCGTCGAGGAGAACCTGACCACCGCCATCCGCGAAACCGGCGAGGCCGGCACCGATGCCGTTTCGACGCCCCTCTGGTCGGCCCTGAACGAGGCAGGCCTGCTCGCGATCGCCGGCACGGGCGGCGATGCGGACGTGTCGTTCACCGATGCCATGGCGCTGGTGCGTCGCGCGGCCTATCACGCAATCCCCGTGCCCCTCGGCGAGGCCATCATCGGGCGTTGGCTCGCCACGCAGACCGGCCTCGAACTCCCGGACGGCGCAATGGGGCTGTGCCTCGCTCTACCCACGCAATCGATCCGCCTCGCCGGACTGGCCAGCCGTCAAGACGGCTCGATCGTCACGGTCGCGCGCGGTGGCCATGGTCCGGTTCTGCTGGCTGGCGCCGGGGCAAGCCGCCACGATCAACTGGCCCTCCTCGACGTTGGCGCCGCCTCCGTGACGCTCACGCGCAATATCGCGGGCGAGCTGCGCGAGACCTTCCTCGTCGCCCCCCCACACGCGGGACAGAAGGTCCTCTCGGCCGTGGACCTTCCCGGTGCCGAGACCGACCTCTTCGCGGCCGGAGCCTTGTTGCGCGCCGTGCAAATGGCCGGCGCCCTCGATCGCACCCTCGAACACTGCCTCGTATGGGTGAATGACCGCGTTCAATTCGGCCGGCAGATCGGAAAATTCCAGGCAATTCAACATCAAATGGCAATCCTCGCCTCCGAAACAGCCGCCGCGACCGCAGCCGTCGATCAGGCCATCGAAGCCTCGGGCGACGGACCCGATTTCCTCACCATCGCCGTCGCCAAGGCCCGGGTCGGAGAGGCGGCCGGCAAGGGTGCCAACATTGCCCATGCCGTCTTCGGCGCCATGGGCTTTACGCGCGAGCACACTCTGCATTTCTCGACCCGCAGGTTATGGGCGTGGCGCAATGAGTTCGGCGGCGAAGCTCATTGGCAAGGTGAATTGGGTCGCCTGTTCGCGGCGCGCGGTGGCAATCGCCTTTGGGAGACACTCACCACACGCGGATGATCACGCAAACGTGACTCGATGCCGGCAAGTCGATAATCCCGGAAGCTTCGTCACGATCACCGGACAAGATCGCACCCCGAGGGGGCCAGAAGATTCAGCCGGAGCAGATTACATTTTGGTCAACTCGCACGATTGCCCGTCAAAGGCGCTTGAAAACACACAATCTGTCACCTTCTTGTAACTGTATCGATAATCAGCGATCGAACAACGACAATTGATGACGCTTTTCGCAGCGAATCGGGCAGCATGGAACCGAAGCGCACCTCACGGGTTAACGCGAATTGCAAGTGAAAAAACTTATCCCCGTCGTTGTTGTACCCATTAAATTCGCTCTCGGTGTGTGTGTTGAGAGGAGTTTGGTCTCTTGGGATCGATTGAGAGTTCAGTGCAGGGAGGACCAATGGCCTCGCGCATGAGCACATTGCACGTCACCGATCGGATCGGCGTAACCGCCCTGTACTGGCGAAGTGCCGATCGACAGAGACCTGCCCTCCCCAGTGTCGTCGCTCGGCGACAGTCCGGTGTGGCGTGTCCGCCACGCAAGCATCTCGAATTCGCCGCGCTCCGACCAAATGTGCGCGCTAGACCCATCGGAATTGCCAGTTTCAGGAGTTGTGATGGAACCAGCGTCAGTGCGAACTCGAAGTGATTGCGCACCGCTTCCACTCAAAGGGACGAGGGGCGTGCGCGCGTAAAGACCCACGAAACAACATCACGGCAGGGCAATGACCATGGCCACCACAACGGCATCCCGCAGCGAGATTTTCGATCTCTACACTCAGGCATACGACCGGCAGAAGCAAGTCGTGATGTCGATCCGCGATTACCTCGAGGGGTGCAAAAAAGATCCCACGATGTACGCGACGGCGTCAGAACGCATGCTCGCGTCCATCGGCGAGCCACAACTCGTCAACACGGCCGACGACCAGCGGTTCGGGCGGATTTTCATGAACCGCACGATCAAAGTCTATCCAGCCTTCCATGATTTCTTCGGCTTGGAAGAAACCATCGAGCGCATTGTCGGCTACTTCCGGCATGCGGCTCAGGGGCTGGAAGAGCGCAAACAGATCCTCTACCTTCTCGGCCCTGTTGGCGGCGGCAAATCCTCACTGGCCGAACGCCTCAAGGATTTGATGGAAAAGCTGCCCATCTACGTCCTGCGCGCCGGTGACGAGACGAGCCCCATTTTCGAAAGCCCCCTCGGCCTGTTCGACCCCGAAACCATGGGCAAGGCTCTCGAGGAAAAGTACGCCATTCCGGCCTCCAAGCTCACCGGCTTCATTTCACCGTGGGCCGTCAAGCGTTTGGACGAATTCGGCGGCGACATCTCGAAGTTCACCGTCGTCAAGCTCTACCCGTCCAAGCTGCGCCAGATCGGCATCGCAAAGACGGAGCCCGGTGACGAGAACAACCAGGACATTTCCGCCCTCGTCGGCAAGGTCGATATCCGCAAGCTCGAACATTACGGCCAGAACGACGCCGATGCGTACTCCTACTCGGGCGGTCTCAACCGCACGACGCAAGGGTTGCTGGAATTCGTCGAAATGTTCAAAGCGCCGCTGAAGATGCTGCATCCGCTGCTGACGGCGACGCAGGACCGCACCTACGTCGGCACGGAAAATGTCGGCGCCATGCCCTATCAGGGCATCATCGTCGCTCACTCCAATGAAAGCGAATGGCAGAGCTTCCGCGCCAATCGCACGAACGAAGCATTCCTCGATCGTATCTGTGTCATCAAGGTGCCCTACTGCCTGCGCGTGACGGAAGAGCGCAAGATTTACGACAAGCTCATTCGCTCGAGCGATCTGTCGGGCTCGCCCTGCGCACCATTCACGCTCGAAATGTTGGCGAACTTTTCCGTCTTGTCGCGCCTCAAGGAGCACGAGAATTCGTCCCTCTACTCCAAGATGCGCGTCTACGACGGTGAAAGCCTCAAGGATACCGATCCCCAGGCCCGCACCATGCAAGAATACAAAGATGCAGCGGGCGTAACGGAAGGCATGGACGGCGCCTCCACACGCTTTGCGTACAAGATCCTGTCGGAGACCTACAATTACGACAGCCACGAGATCGGCGCCGACCCCGTGCATCTGATGTTCGTGCTCGAACAGGCGATCAAACGCGAGCAGATGCCCGAAGACCAAGAGACCCGCTACATCGAGTTCATCAAGGAAGAGCTGGCGCCCCGTTATGCCGAGTTCGTGGGCAACGAAATCCAGAAGGCCTACCTCGAGTCCTACAACGATTACGGGCAAAACCTTTTCGATCGCTACGTGGCCTATGCCGATGCCTGGATCGAAGATCACGACCACAAGGATCCCGACACCGGCCAGCTCATGAGTCGCGATCTGCTCGATCAGGAACTCTCCAAGATCGAAAAGCCCGCCGGCATCGCCAATCCGAAGGACTTCCGCTACGAGGTCGTCAAGTTCTCGCTGCGGGCGCGCGCGCGCAACGGTGGCAAGAACCCCGATTGGACGAGCTACGAGAAGATCCGCGACGTCATCGAGCGGCGCATGTTCAGCCAGGTCGAGGATCTTCTACCCGTCATCAGCTTCGGAGCAAAAAAGGACAGCAACGCCGAACGCAAGCACCAGGACTTCGTCGAGCGCATGGTCTCGCGCGGCTACACCAAGCGGCAGGTCCGCCGTCTCGTCGAATGGTACATGCGGGTGAAGAAGGCCGGGTAAGTGCAGCGTGAGTGGTGAGTGATCACGGGTGAGTGGCACGGCAGTTGCGGCTGTCGCGCCATGTCAACCGACCCCACCACTCACCACTCACGACTGACCACTCACGAGTGCCCCAATGAACATCGTCGACCGCCGCCTGAACCCCAAGTCCAAGAACCTCGGCAACCGCCAGCGCTTCGCGCGTCGCGCGAGGCCTTCAGGGGGTCGGATGCGCCGGAGTTGCTGGCTAGAGTTGAGGTCGAGGACTTGATGGGCGAACCCCTGCGCAGCACCGACATGACGGTCGACGAGTTCCTGGAGTGGAACCTCTCGCAGGACGAGCGCTACGAGCTCGTCGACGGCGTGCCCGTGCCGCTCCGCGGGATGTCGGGTGCACGCGGTGAGCACGACGCCGTCGTCGTCAACGTCATCGTGGCGCTTGGCGCTCAGCTTGCCGGCTCGCCGTGCCGCCCGACGACCGCGGACACGGCCGTCCGGACCAACATCAAGCGTGTGCGCCGTCCGAATGTGACGATCGATTGCGCCCCGGTAGAGCGCGGCACGCTCGAAGCCCGCAATCCAGTCGCCGCATTCGAGATCCTGTCGCCGACGACCCGCCAGCTCGACCGCAGCGAGAAGCTGCAGGAGTATCTCCGTCACCCGAGCCTCACGACCATCGTGCACATCGATCCCACGATCATGGACGTCATGGTCTATTCGCGCGGCGCTGATGGCACCTGGGATGCCGTTCGCCTCGACAATCCCGACGACGTCATCGCCATTCCGGGAACGCCCGCAGCGCTTTCTCTCATGACCGTCTATGGCGGCATTCCGCTTGCTTCGGCTGAGACCGATCGGGATTCAAATCAATGAACATCGTCGACCGCCGCCTCAATCCGAAATCGAAATCTCTGGGCAATCGCCAGCGCTTCGTGCGCCGTGCAAAGGCCGACATTCGCGAAGCCGTGCGCGACGCCGTCAAGAAGCGCAAGGTGGCCAACGTCGAGGGTTCGGAGAAAATCTCGATCCGCTCCAAGAGCGTGCGCGAACCCTCCTTCTCGCCCAGTCGCGATGGTGGCAACCGCGACATGGTTTTGCCCGGCAATAAAGAATACCGCTCGGGCGACCTCATTCCAAAACCACAGGGCGGCGGTGGCGGCGGCGGAGGTGGTGGCAAAGCCAGCCCCGATGGCGAAGGCAGCGACGATTTCGTTTTCACGCTCTCGAAGGACGAGTTCCTCGACGTTTTCTTCGAGGACTTGAAGTTGCCCAACCTCGTCAAAACCAAGCTGAAGGACATGAAGACGCCGGTCATGCAGCGCGCCGGCTACACCACGGATGGCCCGCCCGCAAAAATGAACCGCGTGCGCACCATGCGCAAAAGTCTGTCACGGCGCATCGCGCTGAAGCGGCCCAAGCAAGAGGACATCCGCAAGCTCGAAGAAGAGATTCGGGCAGCCGAAGCGGAAAAAATTCCCAACGAAGTGCTGATCGCCGAGTTGCGCGCCAAGCTCGCGCGCATGGAGCGCATGCGAAAATCCATCGCCTACGTCGACCCGATCGATCTCCAGTACAATCGCTTCGAGCGTGTGCCGCGGCCGTCGACCCAGGCGGTCATGTTCTGCCTGATGGACGCTTCGGCCTCCATGACCGAGCCCCTCAAGGAACTCGCCAAGCGCTTCTTCATGTTGCTCCACCTCTTCCTTTCGCGCCATTACCGCGAGGTCGATCTGGTCTTCATTCGCCACACTTCGACGGCCGCCGAAGTCGACGAAGAAACGTTCTTTCGCGGCGTCGAGACGGGCGGCACCGTCATCTCCACCGCGCTCGACGAGATGGACCGCATCGTCAAGGAACGCTACTCGCCGGAGGATTGGAACATCTACGCCGCGCAGGCATCCGACGGCGACAACATCCCCGACGACATGGGCCGCTGCATCGAGTTGGTGCAGGAGCATCTCCTCCCCGCCAGTCAGTATTTCGCCTATATCGAGGTGTCCGAACGCTCAGGCCCCGGCGAAACCATCGTGTGGCACGGCTACAAGGAATTGGCTGATCGTCACCGGCATTTCGCCATGCGCCGAGTCACCAACCCCGGAGAAATCTTCCCGGTGTTCCACGAGCTGTTTTCCAGCTCGGCCACCAACTGAGGGGCGTTGACCAGACCATGGCGACCACGCGGGCAAACCACAAACCCCTCTTTATCGGGCCGGAATGGAATTTCGATCTGATCGGGCGCACCTACGAGGCCATCGAGGAGATCGGCGTCGGCGAGATGGGCCTCGACATCTACAAGAACCAGATCGAGGTGATTACCGCCGAGCAGATGCTCGATGCGTACTCGTCGATCGGCATGCCCCTCATGTATCGGCACTGGTCCTTCGGTAAGCGCTTTGCCCGCGATGAGATGATGTATCGCAAGGGTGCGCGCTCTCTGGCCTTCGAGATCGTCATCAATTCCGATCCCTGCATCAATTACATCATGGAAGAAAATTCCATGACGATGCAGTGCTTGGTGATGGCGCACGCCGCGATGGGTCACAACCACTTCTTCAAGAACAACTACCTGTTTCGCCAGTGGACCCAGGCCGACGCCATCTTGGAATATCTCGACTTCGCCAAACGCTACGTTTCCGATTGCGAGGAACGCTACGGCGTCGGTGCCGTGGAATCCGTGCTCGATGCCGCGCACGCGCTGATGAACCAGGGTGTGTCGCGCAACGCCAAGCCGCGGCGGCGCTTTGATCCAGCCAAGGAGCGTCAGCGCGAACAGGCCCGCAAAGACTACGAGATCGAAATTTTCAACGAAATTTACCGCACGCTTCCCAAGCCCGGCGTCAAGAAAGCGGTCTCGGAGGTCAGCGAGGAAAGCCGAGCCGAGCAGCAGGCGCTCAGCCTGCCGGAGGAAAATATCCTCTATTTCCTGGAAAAGAATGCTCCCAAACTGGAAGATTGGAAGGCCGAACTGCTTCGGATCGTTCGCGTCATGTCGCAGTATTTCTATCCGCAACGCCAAACGAAAGTGATGAACGAGGGCTGCGCCACGTTCGTGCATTACGAGATCATGAACCGCATGTTCGAGAAGGGGCTCGTCACGGAAGGCTCCATGCTCGAGTTCGCGCACATGCACGCCGCCGTCGTCTATCAGCCCGGCTTCAACGATCGCGGCTTTGGCGGCTTCAATCCCTATGCGCTTGGTTATGCGATGATGCGCGACATCAAACGCATCTGCCTGGAGCCGACGGACGAAGACCGCGCTTGGTTCCCCGATTTCGCGGGCAACTCGGATTACATGGGTATTTTGAGAACGGCCTGGGCCGACTTTCGTGACGAGAGTTTCATCCTGCAATTCCTCTCGCCGAAAGTGATGCGCGACTTCCGGATGTTTCATCTGCGCGATGAATCCGAAAACAGCAATGTCCGCGTCGAGGCGATCCACGATGCCCAGGGCTACAAACAAGTGCGCCGCATGCTCGCGCGCCAGTACGATGTCGGGCAGCAAGACCCCGACATTCAAGTCACCGACGCCGATCTCGCCGGCAGCCGCCGTCTCGTGCTCACGCACTTCGTCCGCGACGGCATTCTTCTCGACAAGGAAGAATGCGACCGCACGCTGATGCACGTCGCGCGGCTTTGGGGCTATCGCGTGCGCCTCGTGGAAGTAGACACACAGTCGGGAAAAAAACTCCGCGAGCATGAAACGCTGCCGTTGCCCTGAACGGGGAACCCGAATCGTCTGCTACATTGCGAACATCCAACCTTCGAGGATGCCCCCAATGCAGAACTTCGGATTACGCGCCGCAGCGGCCTTGACCGCGGGCTTCTTTGTCGTGTCTGCGTTGACGTTGAGCGATGGCCCTCAGGCCATCGCCGCTCCTCAGGCCGCAGCCGGCCTCGAAGGCACCTGGAGCGGGGCCGGTAGCGTGCGCTTGCCGACCGGCGATATCGAGAAAGTGCGCTGCAAAGCGACCTTCGCCAAACGCGGTAGCGGCAGCTACTCGATGACAGCCACCTGCGCTACGGCGTCGGTGCGGGTGCAGCAGTTCGCCGTGGTTGCTCAGACGAGCCCCAACCGATTCATTGGCAATTTCGAAAATCTCGAGTACGGCATCACGGGAACATTGCACATTACAGTGAAGGGCCGATCCATGAACGCGGCCTTCGCTGGCGGCGGCTCGTCGGCAACGGTCACGATGACCCGCTGAACCGATCCATACGCGCCGCTCGACTGCCCACCCCCGACGAGCCGCCAAGGCTCGTTCGGGGCGTCGTGTCGGTCTAGCTTCAATGTGCCTTCGCTGGTTTCTTGCGCTCACCCTCGACGATGCGACGGCCCAGTGCATGCCGGTGCACTTCGGATGGACCGTCGTAAATCCGGAACGCGCGCACGTCGCGGAAAATGCGCTCCACCATCGTGTCGTCCGTCAGACCACTGCCCCCCAGGATCTGCATCGACCGGTCGGCGACCCGGAAAATCGCCTCAGAGCAGATGACCTTGGCCATCGAACTCTCGCTCGACCCCCGGCTTCCGTTATCCAGAACCCAGGCCGTATGCCAAATGGCCAGCCGGGACAGATGGATATCCATCGCGTTGTCAGCCAGCATGAACGACACACCCTGGTGATCGCCGAGGCGCTTGCCGAACGATTGCCGGTGGCGCGCATACTCCGTCGCGATGTCGTGCGCCCGGATGGCCGAACCCAGCCATCGCTCACAGTGCGTCAGCCGCGCAGGAGCCAGCCGCACCTGCGCGTACTGGAACCCCTTGCCCACTTCCCCCAGGATGTCGTCGCCTGAGACCCGCAGGTTGTCGATGTCGATGACGGCGTGTCCGCCCATGAAGCTCGAATCCATAGTGCCCAGCACCCGGTGGATCTTGAAGGCCGGGTTGGGCAGCTCCGTCAGGAACATGGTGCAATCGGTCGGCCCATCCCCCGTACGCGCCATTATGATGGCGAAAGCCGCACCTTCCGCGCCCGTGATCAACGTCTTGCGCCCGCTGATGACGAAGCTGTTGCCGTCGGGCGTCGCACGCGTTTTGAGCAACACCGGATCGGCTCCGGCACCGCCATCGGGCTCGGTCATGGCGAAGCACGAGCGCACCTCACCCGTCGCCAGCCGCTTCAGGTATTTCTGCTTCTGCGCCGGCGTCGCCACCTTCTCGAGCAGATTGATATTGCCTTCGTCGGGCGCATGGAAATGCAGCGCGATCGGCCCCAGGATCGAGTACCCGGCCGCTTCGAACACCACCGCCTGCTCGAAATGCGAAAACCCTTGGCCCCCGTATTCCTTCGGCGAATTGATGCCGAGCAAGCCGGCCTTCTGCGCCGCCGCGTTGAGATCCCGGCGCATGTCCTCGGGAATGCCGTGATTGCTCCAGCGCGGATCTTTCTCGAAGGGAATGATCGTGTCGCGCACAAAGGATGAAACCTTGTCGCGCAGCTCGGCCAGCGGCTTGTCGATCGTGAAATCCATCGCGTCCTCGTCTCCTTAGGCTTCTCCCGGCCAGCCTAGGCGAAAATACCGGGCCGCGCCATTGATCCAGCCCCTTGCGCGCCCGGCCTGCACGTGCCCCGCCGACATCTGCTACAATCGCTTCTGAACGTCCAGAAGACCAGTCGAAAGGGGGACCCATGGCCAAAGTCGACGACCTCGCGCGCATGATCGCCGATGCCCGGCGGATCGTCGCCTTTACCGGGGCCGGAATCTCCACCGAATCCGGTATTCCCGACTTTCGTTCGCCGGGCGGCATCTGGACCAAATTCAAACCCATCGAGTTCAGCGACTTCATCGCCTCCGCCGACGCGCGCCGTGAGTCTTGGCGGCGCAAATTCGCCTCCGACGCCGTCATGAAGGCGGCCACGCCCAACGCCGGCCACCGCGCGCTCGCCCGCCTCGTGGAGCAGGGCCGTATGTCCGCCGTCATCACCCAGAACATCGACGGCCTGCATCAGGCGTCCGGCATTCCCGACGACAAGGTGATCGAGCTGCATGGCAACGCAACCTACGCCAGTTGCTTGGACTGTGGGGAGCGCTACACCCTCGACTGGGTGCGCGAGATTTTCTCCCTCGACGAGCGACTACCCAAATGCACGGCCTGCGGCGGCATGATCAAGACAGCCACCATCTCATTTGGCCAATCCATGCCCGAAGACGAGATGGAACGGGCGCGCGAGGTGGCGCTGGAAGCGGACCTCTGCATCACCATCGGGTCCTCGCTGGTCGTCTACCCCGCCGCGGGCTTCCCGATCATGGCCAAGCGCAATGGCGCGCGTTACGTCATCCTCAACCGCGACCCGACCGACCAGGATCCGATCGCCGACCTCGTCATCAACGCCGAAATCGGCCCCACTCTCAGCCGTGCCGTCGGGGTGAATTGATTTCGTGTGGCGACCAGGAACTTTTTGCTGTGTTGCTGCGTTCCGCCTCGCTCGGGGCTCGCACCAGATCAACTCGATCGAGGTTGTGCGTGGGCGCGAGCAACGGAGGACACCAATGTTTCTGCCCCCTGAATATTTCTGGATGGAGCCGGTGCTCCTTGCTGCCGTCGTGGTGTTCGTCGTCGACTTGATCGGCAACGCCTTGACCTTCAGCAACCGGTTCGTCAACGCCTTGGCCACCGCTATCCTGTTCACAGTTATTTTCGGTGCACTCGTCTACTTCGGTTACGGCAATGTGCGGATCTCCGTGCAGACCAACCCGAGCGCGACCGCGCCGGCCACCAAAAAATAGCCGCCCGCGCATCGCCATTGCCTTTGCCACGGTTGCCGTCGCACACTGTCCAAAAGATCGACAGGTGGAGGACGGGCGCATGGCAGGGTTGTGTGATGGACGCGTGGCAATTGTAACCGGTGCGGGGCGAGGTCTGGGCCGCGAGCATTCCCTGTTGCTCGCTAAAGAAGGCGCCAAGGTCGTGGTCAACGACATCGGCGCCAACGTCGACGGCTCCGGGCGCGACGACAGCTACGCCGCCCAGACCGTGGCCGAGATCAAAAAGATGGGCGGCGAGGCGATCGTCAACGGCGAAGACGTCTCGAGCTGGGACGGCTCGAAGCGCATGATCGACCACGCCATCAGCACTTTCGGCAAGCTGGACATTTTGATCAACAACGCCGGCATTCTACGCGACCGCATGCTCGTCAACATGACCGAGCTGGAGTGGGATTCGGTAATCCAAGTGCATCTGAAGGGGACCTTTGCCCCGTCTCGCCATGCCGCCGCCTACTGGCGGGAAGAATCGAAGAGGATCAACGGGCCGGTGAAAGGCCGCATCATCAACACCAGTTCGACGTCGGGCCTCTACGGCAACGTCGGCCAAACCAACTACGGTGCCGCCAAGGCTGGCATTGCCGCTTTCACCGTGATTGCCGCGCGTGAACTGCGCCGCATCGGCGTCACCGTCAACGCGCTGTCGCCCTCGGCCCAGACGCGCATGACCGAGGGCCTGCGCGAGCTGACGCCCGAGCAACTCGCCATGCGCGATCCCAAATGGGTATCGCCGACCGTCGTCTATCTCTGCAGCGAAGAGGCGCAGGACATCACGGGCCGAGTGTTCCAAGCAGGCTTCGGCCGCATCGCCGTGCTCGAAGGCTGGCGGCGCGGCGACGAGCGGCCACAGACCCTGGACCCGCGCGAAGCCGGTCGCCTGTTCCGCGAACAGCTCCCCAGCATCCGCAAAAACGCCGGCATGGACGGCATCGATCTGGATTGAGAAGGGGGTGAGATGGTGAGTGGTCAGTGGTGAGTGGCAGTTCCACCACCTCGCCATCCCACCACTCACGACCTCACCACTCACCATCTCACCAATTTCCCCCGCAACCACCCACGACGGAACACCCCCATGGCCCTGAACTACGAAAAACTCATGTCTCTGAAGCGTACCGGCGACCGCTTCACCTATACGGATCGCGAAACCATGCTCTACGCCGTTGGCGTGGGCATGGGGCGCGATCCCTATGATCCCAACGAACTCGCCTACACCTTCGAGGCGACCAAGCTCAAGACCGTGCCCACGCTCGCAACGGTGCTGACCCGCATCCCGCTGCTCAAGGACTGCGGCTACGACTACACCAAGGTCGTGCACGGCGAGCAGCGCCTCACTCTGCACCGTCCGCTCGAACCGGAAGGCGAAGTCATCGCCGACAGCCGCGTTATCTCCGCCTTCGATAAGGGTGCCGGCAAGGGCGCCGTCATCAATTCGGAGGTCGCGGTCCGCTCAGCTGCCGACAACAAACCGCTCTACACGATGATTTCCACGACTTTCGCACGCGGCGACGGCGGCTTCGGTGGACCGAATGGCGCCGGCCTCGAGGCGCACAAAATCCCCGACCGCAAACCCGACATCTCCATTCCGCTCGAGACCCGCATCGATCAAGCCCTGCTTTACCGCTTGAACGGCGACAGGAACCCGCTCCACGCCGATCCCGAACTCGCCAAGCGCGTCGGCTTCCCGGTGCCGATCCTGCATGGACTGTGCACCTATGGCACCGCCTGCCGTGCGATTTTGACCCAGGTTTGCAAATACGATCACACGAAGATCACCGGCTTCGACGTGCGCTTTTCCTCACCCGTCTACCCCGGCGAAACGATTATCACGGACTGCTGGATCGACGGCAAAGTGGTCTCCTTCCGCTGCCGCCTGAAAGAACGCGACGTCACCGTCATCAACAACGGAAAATGCACGCTGGCGGCTTGAATTGTCCGCGAGGCGATCGACCAACCCACCACGTCTTGCCGCTTGGGGCGGATCAGTTCCCGTCCTAGGGATGCAAGGGCTTGTCGCCTTCCCCACTGTTTCCCGGCCGAGCGCATGCGAGAGCCGGGATCGCGCCGCCTGAAAGAGAGGTTCAATTGGCGCCGCTGCGGTCATGCGCAGCGGCGCGCTGGAACCGCCAGCCATGCCGTGCTCCCACGTGATCCCGAATCGCTGCGCCCCGGGCGCGACGTCCGG
Organism: Hyphomicrobiales bacterium; assembly: GCA_031406575.1. Taxonomy (GTDB): domain Bacteria; phylum Pseudomonadota; class Alphaproteobacteria; order Rhizobiales; family Hyphomicrobiaceae. The sequence continues at coordinate 40,980 of JANOHP010000015.1, read as the reverse complement.
GAAACAGGGGGAGGGCGCGATACGATCGTCGTCCGTGAAAGCCGAGCGTTGAATTTGCCCAACTCCCTACTCCCTACTCCCCCCACTCCCCGATTGCACTTCGCCCCGGGCTGCACTTCAATGCCCCGATAACCCGAGGAGACCGCCAATGGACTTGCGCTTCAGCCCCGAAGAAAACGCCTTCCGCGCCGAAGTGCGCTCGTTCTTCCAAAACGAGATCCCTCTGCCCATCCGCCGCAAAGTCATCGAAGGCCGCGAATTGACGAAGGACGACATCGTCGCCGCCCACAAACGCCTGCACGCCAAGGGCTGGGCCGTGCCGGGCTGGTCGACCCAGTGGGGTGGCAAGGATTGGACCTCGATCCAGTTCTACATATTCGGCGAGGAAATGCAGATCGCCGGCGTGCCGCCTCCGGTCGGCTTCAACGTGACGATGCATGGCCCCGTGCTCATCCAGATCGGCACCGAAAAGCAGAAAGCCCACCACCTTCCCCGCATCGCCGCCTGCGACGACTGGTGGTGCCAGGGCTTCTCGGAGCCGGGCTCGGGATCGGATCTGGCTTCGCTCTCCACGACCGCCGTCCGCCAGGGCGACCACTACATCGTCAACGGTCAGAAAATCTGGACGACGCTCGCCCAGTACGCCGACTGGATCTTCTGCCTCGTGCGCACCGATCCCGGCGCCAAGAAGCAGCTGGGCATTTCTTACATCATGATCGACATGAAGACGCCCGGCATCGAAGTTCGGCCGATCGTCACCATGGAAGGCCGCACCGAAGTCAACGAAGTGTTCTTCGACAACGTCAAAGTCCCCGTCGAAAACCTCGTCGGCGAGGAGAACCGCGGCTGGGACTGCGCCAAGTTTCTCCTCGGCAACGAGCGCACCGGCATCGCCCGCGTGGGCACGTCGAAAATGCGCATCGCACGCATCAAGGAACTCGCACGCCTCGTGCCGTCGGGCGACGGCTCACTGGGCGATGACGAACGCTTCCGCGAGAAGGTCGCCGCCGTCGAGGTCGAATTGAAGGCACTCGAGATGACTCAGTTGCGCGTCATCTCCCAAGAGCGGGGCCAGGGTCGCGGCGGCAAGCCCAATCCTGCCTCGTCGATCCTCAAGATCAAAGGCAGCGAGTTGCAGCAACTCACAACTGAACTGCTGATGGAAATTGCGGGGCCCCTGGCGCTCCCCTACGATCCACAGGACCCCGACATTGGCCACAACGAGCCCCCCGTCGGGCTCGACTGGGCCACGCCCACGGCGCCCGGCTACTTCAACAACCGCAAGGTGTCGATCTACGGCGGCACCAACGAAATCCAACGCAACATCATCGCCAAGGCCGTTCTGGGGTTCTGAGGGACGGGCCGGATGCGGTGACTCGAATTGCGCCGGAACCCGCGAGCAACCCAGTCGAGTTAGCCACCGCAGTCCGTCCCCCACCCTCGACGTCATGCCCGCGAAAGCGGGTACCCACGACACCTCTCGGCGACCCCGACCCACGGACCAGGAATTCCCCTATGGATCTCGATCTCTCAGACGACCAGCGGTTGCTCTCCGACAGCGTCAACGGCCTACTCGCCCGTCGCTACCCCGACGTCGTCAAGACTCGCGCGGCCCTGATGAAAGAACCGAAGGGCTACAGCGAAGCCGTCTGGAAAGAACTGGCCGACCAGGGGCTGCTCGCCATTCCATTTTCCGAAGAGGACGGTGGGCTCGGCCAAGGCCCCGTCGAGATGATGATTGTCGGCGAGGCCGTCGGGCGCACGCTGGCGCTCGAGCCGTACTTTCCGACAGTCGTCCTGGCCGGCGGCATTCTTCGCCACGCCGCCAGCGCGGAGCAACGCGCGCGCCTGGTGCCGAGCCTCGTCGAAGGCAAGACGACCTTCGCGCTCGCCCACCAGGAAAAGCAATCGCGTTTCGATCTGTTCGATGTGGGTGTGACCGCCAAGTCCGATGGCAACACCGGCTTCGTTCTCGAAGGCGAAAAATGCGTCGTCCTCTACGGCGACAGCGCCGACACACTCATCGTCACGGCGCGCGTCTCGGGAGATCGCCGGGCCAAGGACGGCATCGGCCTATTCCTTGTCGATGGCAAATCGGCCGGCGTCTCGCGACGCGGCTATCCCACGCAAGACGGCCAGCGCGCCGCCGACATTTCGTTTTCAAGCGTCAAGGTTGCCGCCGACGACGTTTTGGGCCTGCCGACCAAGGGCCTTGCTGCCCTAGAGCACACCGTCGACGAAGCCATCGCCTTTCAAGCCTCCGAAGCGGTCGGCTGCATGGATGTGCTGCACACCGCCACCGTCGAGTATCTCAAGACGCGAAAGCAGTTCGGCCAGCCCATCGGCAACTTTCAGGTGCTGCAACATCGCTCCGTAGACATGTTCACCCACCTCGAGCAATCCCGCAGCATGGTCTACTTCGCGACGATGATGGCCGAGGAGGAGAACATCACCGAGCGCCGCCGCGCCATGCACGCCGTCAAAGTGCAGATCGGCCGCTCGGGCCGCCACATCGGCCAGGACGCCGTGCAGCTTCACGGTGGCATCGGCATGACGCTGGAATACAAAGCCAGCCACTACTTCAAACGCCTCACCATGCTCGACCTCGCCTTCGGCAACGCCGATCATCATTTGCGCGAACTGGCGAGAGCGGGTGGGTTGATCGATGCGGTTGCTTGAGGGTCTCGCCAGGACCATTCAATTCTTCGGTTTCCCGGAGGCCGCGCCCGTGGCTCGCCCTTCCGGGACCTTTACCCGGTGCAGTACAAACTGAACCGGGAAAAACCCCGGATCTACACATGGTCCCTACGGGCCCATGCTTCGTCCGGGGAACCACAAAAAAATGGTCGCCGGCAAGTAGTGAACCAACACGAGGGCTCCACCCCTCACATATGAATCGCCCGCTTATCGACAGCCATGGCTGCTTCTTTGACGGCCTCGGCCAGTGTCGGATGGGCATGGCACGTGCGCGCCAAGTCTTCGGCTGAGCCGCCGAATTCCATCAGCACAGCGGCCTCCGCGATCAATTCGCCCGCGTGCGGGCCGATGATGTGCACACCCAGCACGCGATCTGTCGCGGCGTCCGCCAGCACCTTCACGAACCCGTCCGTCGACTTGTTGACCTTGGCGCGACCGTTGGCGATGAAGCCGAACTTGCCGACCCGATAGGCGATGCCGGCGGTTGTCAGCTCTTCTTCAGTCTGCCCTACAGAGGCGACCTCGGGAGCTGTATAGATGACGCTCGGGATGACGCCGTAGTTCACGTGCCCCGCCTGCCCCGCCAGTGTCTCGGCCAGCGCCACGCCCTCGTCTTCGGCTTTGTGGGCCAGCATGGGGCCGTTGATGACATCGCCGATGGCATAGATGCCTTCGATGTTCGTGCGCCAATGCGCGTCCACCTCGACGCGTCCGCGCTTATCGAGCGTGACACCGGCTTCGGCCAAACCCAATCCGTCCGTCAACGGCACCCTCCCGACGGCCACCAGCACGATATCGGTTTCGATCGTTTCCGCCGCGCCACCGGCTGCTGGCTCGATCGTCACGGCCTGCCCTTGCGGCGGCGTCTTTTCGACCTTGGTCACCTTGGACGAGAGCTTGAAGGTGAAGCCCTGCTTCTGGAGAATGCGCTGGAAAGACTTCGCCACGTCGAGATCCATGCCCGGCAGAATGCGATCGAGATATTCGACGACGACGACCTCCGCGCCGAGCCGCCGCCACACCGATCCCAACTCGAGCCCGATGACACCCGCGCCCACGATCAGCAGGCGTTGCGGCACGACTGGCAACGTCAGCGCGCCCGTGGATGACAGCACCGTCAGCTCGTCGATCTCGATGCCGGGGAGCCGCGCCACGTCCGACCCCGTGGCGATGACGATGTTCTTGGCCGAGAGCGCCTGCGTCCCACCAGTCGCCAGCGTCACCTCCACCTGACCCGCACCCGCGATGCGTCCGAGCCCATGGAACGCGTCGATCTTGTTCTTCTTCAGCAGGAACGTCACACCCTGCACATTGCCGGCGACACCCTCGTCCTTGAAGACCTGCATCTGCGCCAGATCCAACTCCGGCCGCACCTTGATCCCCATACCGGCGAACGAATGCACGGCGTCGGCATAAAGCTCACTCGCGTGCAGCAGCGCCTTGGAGGGAATGCAGCCCACGTTCAGGCAGGTGCCGCCGTGTGTGCTGCGTTTCTCGACGACGGCCACCTTCATGCCCAGTTGCGCGGCGCGAATGGCGCACACGTACCCGCCGGGGCCCGTGCCGATGACGACGAGATCGTAGGTGTTGGACATCGTTCTTTCCTAACAGCGCACTGCATCTACCCTGGCGACCCCAGCCGCCAACTCAATCCGGACAGAAACACCCACAACCATCCCACGAACACGAACAACAAAACACTGAGTACCACGGGGCCAATCACATCGTCCCAAGGCCGTCGCTCTGCATCCATCACGTTGCCGGGATTGCCGCGTTCATAGAGCAGTTCGATGCCGCCACCCGCCTCGTAATTTTTCTTGTGATGGTCCGATCGCGTTTCGCGATGAGCGTAGCTCCGACCGTTCACGTCGTAACTGAGTTCGAGATCAACGACCATGGCTTCGTCGACGCTGTCGATCGCGCTGAACACGTTGACGGCGGTAATCACGGCCTCCACGGGCACGCCCCGCATCCGCAACCGATGCCGTCGCAACAGCCCCCACAGTGAATGCCCCAGGAACACCGTCGGCCCCAGCATCCAGAGAAACGCGATCAACACTGGAAACCGCAACGGACCAAACCACGCCAACCGATCCATCGAGGTGAGTCCGCCGATCCTTGTTCGCTCACGCCTCTCACAAATCCAGCAGAAACCGCTGCGGGTCTTCGAGGCACTCCTTCACGCGCACCAGAAACGTCACGGCTTCTTTTCCGTCGACGATGCGGTGATCGTAGCTGAGCGCCAGATACATCATCGGCCGCACGACGACTTGGCCGCCGCGCACCACGGGTCGCTCCTCGATGCGGTGCATGCCGAGAATGCCCGACTGTGGCGCGTTGAGAATCGGCGTCGACATGAGAGAGCCGTAGACGCCGCCGTTGGTGATCGTGAAGGTGCCCCCCTGCATCTCCTCGATGCCGAGCTTGCCGTCCCGGGCGCGGCGACCAAAATCGTTGATGCGGCCCTCGATCTCGGCCAGCGTCAGCCGGTCAGCCTCACGCACGACGGGCACGACGAGACCCTTCTCCGTGCCGACGGCGACGCCCATGTGGTAGTAATTCTTGTAGATGATATCGGCGCCGTCGATCTCCGCATTGACGGCGGGAATCTCGCGCAGCGCGGTCAGACACGCTTTCACGAAAAAGCCCATGAAGCCCAGGCGCACGCCGTGGCGCTTCTCGAACAAATCCTTGTACTCAGTGCGCACTTTCATGACCGCGCCCATGTCCACGTCGTTGAACGTGGTCAGCATGGCGGCGGTGTTCTGCGCATCCTTGAGACGGCGCGCGATCGTCTGGCGCAACCGCGTCATGCGCACGCGCTCTTCGCGCGAGGCATCGTTCAGCGCCGACGGAGCACGCACGGCAGGCATCGCAGCAGGAACACTTGGCGGCGGTGCATAGGCGGCAGGTGAAGGCGCAGGCGCCGCGGGCTTTGCAGCCGACGGCTGGGCCGTCGCCGCATCCTCCTTCAATACTTGTCCGCGTCGCCCGGAGCCTGCAACGTCGCTGGCGGGAATACCTTTTTCTTCCAGGATTTTTCGGGCCGCTGGAGCAGGTGGCATCGCCGCACCCGAGGCCGCCGCTGCTTTGCTCGGCGGTGCGGGCGCAGGCGCGGCCGGCGCCTTCGCGGTGGCAGGCTTGGTCGGGGCCGCAGCCCCCTCTTTGATCAAGCCCAGCACCGTGCCGATGGAGACCGTCTCCCCTTCCGCAACCACGATTTCGCCCAGTACGCCCGAAGCCGGCGCCGGCACCTCGATCGCGACCTTGTCCGTCTCGAGCTCGACCAACGGCTCGTCGGCGGTCACCGCGTCACCCGCCTGCTTCAACCACTTTCCGACCGTCGCCTCGGTGACGGATTCCCCGAGTGCGGGTACTTTGATTTCGATAGCCATTCAAATCCTCGCGGGTCGTGACGTCGGCCTGTCGCCGTGCCGGCGGTTTTCACCGGCCACTTCAACTCACCTCAAACTCAGCTAACGCACGAATGGGCAATTTGGCACCCAAAGTTCACAGCTCACTTCGCCAGCACCTGTTCGACAATCGACTTCTGCTCGGCCGCATGTCGTGACGCCAGACCAGTGGCCGTTGCTGCCGACGAGGCGCGCCCGATAAAGCGGGCCCGCTTCGCCTTCACGAACAAATGCCCCAGAACCCACTCGAGCGCCCCTTCGATGAAGGACCACGACCCCATGTTGCGCGGCTCTTCTTGCGCCCAGACCACTTCGGCGTTGGGGAAACGGCCCAGTTCGGCAATCAGCGCACGCGCCGGCACCGGGTAGAGCTGCTCCACCCGCATCAGATAGACGTCATCGACGCCGGCCGCCTCGCGCCCCTCGTAGAGGTCGTAGTAGACCTTGCCCGAGCACAGCACGACACGGCGGATGTCCGCATCGGGCTTCAACTGGATGGCTTCACCGGGCTTGGATTGTGCGTCGTCCCACAGGATGCGATGGAACGTGGTGCCGGTCGCCATCTCGTCGAGCCGCGAGACGACGCGCTTGTGGCGCAGCAGAGACTTCGGCGTCATCAGGATGAGCGGCTTGCGGAAGTTGCGACGCAACTGCCGTCGCAGAATGTGGAAGTAGTTCGCCGGCGTCGTGCAGTTGGCGACCTGCCAGTTGTCCTCCGCGCTCATCTGCAGGAAACGTTCGAGACGGGCGGAGGAATGTTCGGGGCCCTGCCCTTCGTAGCCGTGCGGCAGCAGGCACACGAGGCCCGACATGCGCAGCCACTTGCGCTCGCCCGACGACAGGAATTGATCGAACACCACCTGCGCGCCGTTGGCGAAATCACCGAATTGGGCTTCCCACATGACGAGCGCATTGGGTTCCGCCAGCGAATAGCCATACTCGAACCCGAGCACGGCTTCCTCCGACAGCATCGAATTGATGACCTCGAAGCGACCCTGATCGGGCGACACGTACTTCAATGGCGTATAGCGGCGCTCGCTCTGCTGATCGATGAGCACGGAGTGGCGTTGTGAGAACGTACCGCGCTCCACGTCTTGGCCCGACAGCCGGACCGGATCGCCTTCCTTCACCAGTGTGCCGAACGCCAAGTGCTCGGCCATCGACCAGTCGAGGCCTTCTGCGGTCTCGATCATTTCGCGGCGACGGGCCAGCAGACGGTCGATGGTGCGGTGCGCGGCGAAATCCTGCGGGATCGTCGTCAGGCGCCGTCCCACCTCTTTGAGCACGTCGAGCGGCACGCCCGTATCGCCGCGCCGATCGTCGTCCTGCGCTTGGCCGACACCCGCCCAGCGCCCATCCAGCCAATCGGCCTTGTTGGGCTTGTAGCTGTCGGACGCTTTCAGTTCCACGTCGAGATGTGCCCGCACGGTTGCGCGCATGTCGTCGAAGCCTTCGCTCGACACCACGTTTTCGTCGACGAGCTGCCGGCCATAGAGCGTCACGACCGACGCATGCGACTTGATCTTGCGATACATCGCGGGCTGCGTGAATGCCGGCTCATCGGACTCGTTGTGGCCATAGCGGCGATAGCAGAACATGTCGACGACGACGGGCTTCTGGAAGCGCTGTCGAAACTCCATCGCGATCTTGGCGACGTGAACGACGGCTTCGGGACTGTCACCGTTGACGTGAAAGATCGGGGCCTCGACCATCTTGGCCACATCGGAACAGTAGGGCGAGGATCGCGACAGCCTCGGATTGGTCGTAAAGCCGATCTGATTGTTGATGATGAAGTGGATCGACCCGCCGGTGCGATGGCCCTTCAAGCCAGACAACCCGAAGCACTCGGCCACCACGCCCTGACCGGCAAAGGCCGCGTCACCGTGGATCAGCAGCGGCAACACCGGCGTGCGCTCGCCCGCTTGGCATTTGAGCTGATCCTGCTTGGCGCGCACTTTGCCCAGAACCACCGGATCGACGATCTCCAGATGCGACGGGTTGGCCGTCAGCGACAAGTGCACCCTGTTGCCGTCGAACTCGCGATCCGACGAGGCGCCCAGATGATACTTCACGTCGCCCGAGCCCTCGACGTCGTCGGGCTTGAACGAGCCGCCCTTGAACTCGTTGAAGATGGCGCGCATGGGCTTCGACATGACGTTGGCGAGCACATTGAGGCGCCCGCGATGCGCCATGCCGATGACGATCTCCTTCACACCGAGCTGACCGCCGCGTTTGATGATCTGCTCGAGTGCGGGGATCATCGCCTCAGCGCCGTCGAGGCCGAAGCGCTTGGTGCCCGTGTATTTGACGTCCGCGAATGTCTCGAACGCTTCCGACTCGATGAGCTTATTGAGAATGGCGCGCTTGCCCTCGGGCGTGAAGCGCACGTCCTTGGCCTCGCCCTCCATGCGCTCCTGAATCCAGCGTTTCTGTGCGGGGCTCGTGATGTGCATGTACTCGACGCCGATCTTGCGACAGTACGTGCGGCGAAGGATGGCCAGGATTTGGCGGATCGTCGCTGTCTCGATGCCGCCGAAAACCTTGTCGATGAAGATCGGCCGATCGAGATCGGCGTCGGTGAAGCCGTAGGTTTCCGCGCGCAACTCGGGATGTGATTTGCGTTCCGCGAGCCCGAGCGGGTCGAGATCGGCCACCAAATGGCCCATGACGCGGTAGGCGCGGATCAACATGAGGGCGCGCAAGCTGTCCTGGGTCGCGCGGTACGCGGCCGCTGGTGACAGCTCGTAACCCGCCCCCTGCGCTCGCGACGCCAACCTCTCCCGCACGCGCACTTCGCTGGGGCCAAAGTCGGCCGCCAAGGCGGACGTCATTTCGCCATTGGATTGCAACTGGTCGAGCGGAGTGCCCCACGAGGGACCTGTCGACGGGTTGTGGCGTTCAGCTCCATTGCGGCCCGCCTCTTCATTGAGCCCCTGAAAAAACAGCCGCCATTCATCCGTCACCGAACCTGCATTCTCCTCGTACTGCGCCTGCATCTGCTCGATGTAGGCGGTGTTGGCGCCGTGTAGAAACGAGGATTGGGCGAACGCTTCATTTTCGGGTCGGCGGGTCATATAGGCACTCCAGTGGCTCGCGAATGCTTCGTGTTCACGAGCACGATGTGAATCGGGTGTTCGCCGCGTGTGCGACCCCGTCAATTCCGATCACTCTCACATAGGAGATTGCATCCGGGCCTTTAAGTCCCGAACCGCAGGAACGCCTACCGGACCAATACTCAAATCAGCCTTATACGACCGGCCTTGCCACAAGATGACCGCGAGCTGCGATCTCAACCCTTCAAGGCTTTGATCATCGTCGACCCCAACTCGGCCGGGCTCTGCGAAATCATAATTCCTGCGGACCGCATGGCTTCGAACTTGTCTTCCGCCTTGCCTTTGCCACCGGAGATGATGGCACCCGCGTGACCCATGCGCCGGCCCGGTGGCGCCGTGGAGCCGGCAATGAAGCCGATCATCGGCTTCGAGCGCCCCTTTGCCCGCTCGCTCTTGATGAAGTCGCACGCCTCTTCCTCGGCCGATCCACCGATCTCGCCGATCATGACGATGGCACGGGTTGCGGGATCAGAGAGAAACATTTCCAGAACATCGATGAACTCGGTGCCCTTCACCGGATCGCCGCCGATGCCGACCGCTGTCGACTGCCCCAGCCCGACGTCGGAGGTCTGCTTGACGGCTTCGTACGTCAGCGTTCCCGAACGCGACAAAATCCCGATATCGCCCGGCCTGAAGATGTTACCCGGCATGATGCCGATCTTGCAGGCGTCCGTGGTCAGCACGCCCGGACAATTCGGCCCGATGAGCCGCGATTTCGATCCCGAAAGCGCCCGCTTGACCTTGATCATATCCATCACGGGAACCCCTTCCGTGATGCACACGATTAGAGGCATCTCGGCGTCGATCGCCTCGAGGATGGCGTCTGCCGCAAAGGGCGGCGGCACATAGATCGACGTCGCTGTGGCGCCGGTCACCGCTTTCGCCTCGATCACCGAATCGAACATCGGCAAGTGGGCCAGGCTCGCCTCGGGATGCTTGGAGCCGCCCTTGCCCGGCGTCACACCGCCCACGACCTGGGTGCCATAGGCGACCGCAGCCGACGTGTGATACGTGCCCTGCTTGCCCGTAATGCCCTGGCAGATGACCTTGGTGTTGCGGTCGACGAGGATTGCCATTGTCGGTCCTTTTGACGAAATCTGGCCGCTTGTCGGCCAGAACGCCGGCCGGATCAAGTGCTGTGGTGCGCAAATTTTGGGCACAAGCCTCTGGATTGGAGTCGAGCTTCGCGCCCTTTGGTTGACGACCTCAACGCAACTGTCGAAGAACTACCCTCGCCACCATCTCACCCCCTCAATCCACAATGAACAACCTCGCTCCATCTGGTCCGGTCCGCGAGCGGTGGGGCTCGGCGCCGTCGGCGACTTGATAACTTTGGCCAGGTTTCAGCACCACCCGGCGACCGTCGTCGAGTTCGGTCTCGAGTTCGCCGGCGAGGACCAGAAGGATGTGACCCTTCTGGCACCAATGATCCGCCAGATAGTTCGGCGAATAGTCCACCATTCGAACCCGGATGCCGCCGAATTCGCGGGTTCGCCAGGTCGCCATACCGCTTTCACCCCGATGCTCGGTCGGCGCGACGCTGGCCCAGTCGGTCGTGCCGAAAGGAATGTCACTCATCTTCATCGGTCGCGCTCCTTGCTCCGTCGGCCGGCCCGCGGCGAGTCGTAGCATCGTCGCCGTCTTCATCCGAATCGACCGAGCCCGCGATGGCGTAGCCGCCGCCGAGCCAACGCGACAAGTCGAGATCGGCACACCGGCGCGAACAGAATGGCCTGTTTTCGGCATCCGTGGGTTTGCGGCAGACCGGACATTTGCCGCCGCGCGTTGGTTCGGGTTGTTCCACCAGCTTGATCACGTCGACCTATTCCGCCTCTGTTTCGCCAGCCTTCAACCAATTGAAATGGATGGGAAAGCCCTCGCCCACAAGCATCGCGGCGACTTCGGTCAAGGGCAGCCCCACAACATTGGTGTAGGACCCGACCAGACGCTGCACGAAGCATCCAGCGAGCCCCTGAATGGCATATCCTCCGGCCTTGCCGCGCCACTCGCGAGACGCCAAGTACGCTTCTTTTTCCTCACGCGACAAGCGCTTGAACCGCACCCGCGTGTCGACGAGTTTCAACCGCACTCGATCATCGGGCGTCACGAGGCAGACGCCGGTCAGCACGCGATGTGACCGGCCCGACAAGCGCTCAAGCATAGCCAAGGCTTCATCGACATCGTTGGGTTTGCCGAAAATATCCCGGCGACCCGAAGCAACGACCGTATCGGCCGCCAGCACGTAGGCTTCGGCCAGTTCGGCATCGTCGGCAATGAGATCGCGTGCCGATTCGGCTTTTGCGCGAGCCAGCCGCATTGCCAGGCTGCGGGGCATCTCACCGCGCAGGGGCGTCTCGTCAATCGACGACGGTCGCAGCGCATCGGGCTCCACACCCACTTGTGCCAACAGCATCATGCGGCGCGGACTGGCGCTCGCCAACACGAGCCGCGGCCGTAATTCCTGTCGCCTGCCGACGGGCTTGGACCGTGCCCGCAAGCGGCGCAGCGTGTCGCGCTTGGGCTGGTCCGAGCGGGACACGACGCCGAAGAAGGTGGACTTGATGCTCATAGGTCAGGGCCATTCCGCAGGTGAGAGTCCCGTGCCGCCATCGACCGAGGACTCGGTCGCGACATTGCTCCCCCCGTGCGGGCGCAATCAAGCGGGAACTGTTACCGAGCTCTGCTCGACGCATGCTTGTGGACCGCCATCACGCCCGCTAAAAGCGCGAGCGGCATGGGGGTTCGCCCCACGTGCTGCATGCGGACGTGGTGAAACGGTAGACACACAGGACTTAAAATCCTGAGACGGCAACGTCGTGCGGGTTCAAGTCCCGCCGTCCGCACCAATCTACTCGGGTTGGTGATACCCGGCACCCACGATCGGCTGTTGACAGGATCCGGCCACGCGGCGACACAATCGTTGCCGAACTTCACTCGAGCCGAGGCCAGTCCCGCGATGCCCTTCGAGCCTGCCAGCGACATTCTCTCCGCCTACACGGTTCTCGATCTGACCCGCGTGCGGTCGGGCCCTACCTGCATTCGCCAGTTGGCGGACTGGGGTGCCAACGTCATCAAGATCGAGGATCCCGAGAGTGACAAGGTGGGGCTCGGGGGACCGCGATCGGGCAGCGACTTCCAGAACCTGCACCGCAACAAGCGGTCGATGACGCTCAACCTCAAGGCGAAAGCCGGCAAAGAGGTGTTCCTGGCGCTCGCTAAGACGGCCGACGTGATCGTCGAGAACTACCGCCCGGACGTGAAGAAGCGGCTCGGCATCGACTACGAGACGATCGCCAAGATCAATCCACGTCTCGTTTATGCGTCGATCTCGGGCTTCGGCCAGGATGGACCGCTCGCCGATCGGCCCGGCTTCGACCAGATCGCGCAGGGCATGGGCGGTCTGATGTCGATCACCGGCGAGCCGGGCAAAGGCCCGATGCGCGTCGGCATTCCCGTCGCCGATCTGACGGCGGGCATCTTCTGCTCACAGGGCATCCTGTTGGCGCTGATGGAGCGCGAGAAGTCGGGCAAGGGCCAGTGGGTGCAGACCTCGCTGCTCCAAGCCCAGGTCTTCATGCTGGATTTCCAAGCTTCGCGCTGGCTGATGGACGCAGACGTAGCGCCCCAAGCTGGAAACGACCACCCGACCTCGATCCCGACCGGCGTCTTCAAGACCAGCGATGGCTACATCAACATCGCCGTCGCCGGGCAGAAGATGTGGGAAAAGTTCATCGCGCTCTTCGAAGACCCGGGCTTTGCCGATCCCGACTTCAAAGACGGCAAGGGCCGTTCGAAGAACCGTAAGGCGCTCAATGCCCTGATCGAAAAGCACACCATCCAGAACACGGCGACCTACTGGATCGAGCGTCTCAACGCCCACGGCTGCCCGGCCGGCGAGATCAACTCCATCGATCAGGTGTTCGGCCTCGCGCAAGTGCGTCATCTGGGTCTCGCTCAACCCATGCAGAGCCAAGAACGCGGCGCCACCGAAGTTCTCGGCCAACCCATCCTCATGAGCCGGTCCAAAGCCAGCATCAAACGCCCACCACCGACGCTGGGCCAGCAGACGGACGAGGTGCTGGCAGACGTCGGTTATTCCGCCGGCGATATTGCGAAGTTGCGCAAGGATGGGGCGGTTTAGGGGGGGTCGATCTATAAAGGCCATGAGTTCTCTATAACAATTCTTGACATATACGGACTAGTATGGACTAGTATCCGTAAAAATTGCTTTAGCCGAGATCATCGCCCGCATGACCCAAGTCTGGACCATCGCCGACGCCAAGGCCCGGCTGTCGGAAATTCTGCGGCTCGCAAGCACCGAAGGCCCGCAGCGCATCGGCACGCAACGGCGCTATGTGCTGGTGCCCGAGGATGTGTGGGACAGGCTCAACACCACCGCTCGTCCTCTCGGCTCCTGGCTCGTCGACAACATGCCGCGCGCCGCCAAGGACGCCGACGAGCTGCAGCTGCCGGATCGCTGCGACCCGCCCCGCGACAGCCCCTTCGAGCCCGTGGCCGCGCGCAACCCAGACACGCCGTGACCATCCTGCTCGACACCAACGTCATCTCGGAAACCACCCGACAGGCGCCAAATGCCCACGTACTCGGTTTCCTTTCCGGGTTGGATCGCGCCTTCGTTTCGGTCCTCACCATCCACGAGTTGCACTTCGGCATCTGCCGCCTGCCACTGGGTCAGCGCCGCACCGACCTCGCCACCGCCGTCGATCGCTTTCTCGCCACCTTCGACGATGCCGTCATCGACATCGATAGGGCGCTTGCCCGTCGCGCCGCAGAGCTGCGCGCCGACGCCCAGGCCAAGGGCCGCGTGCTGCATCTTGCCGACGCTCTGATCGCCGCCACCGCGTTGCAGCGCGGCCTCCACCTCGCCACCCGTAACGCGAGCGATTTTACCGGCCTCGGCCTCATCATCGTCAATCCCTGGGGGCTGCCCAATACATGAGCCATGCGGCAGGCAGCAGCAGATGCTCACCGCCGATGCTGGGCCAACAAGCGAGAAAAGTCCTGGCAGACGTCGGCTATTCGGCGGATGATATTGCGAAGTTGCGCAAGGATGAGGCGGTTTAGGGGGGTGAGCCGATGGGGCACGCTGTTCTCCATTCGCTTGGTCGACCAATTCGGCATCGCAAGCTGCGGGACCGATCGTAAAGCGGCAGATGGCTGTCGAACAGCACGCGGCGTCGAGCTGACCTGTTTCGTCTTGGCGACCTCGAAACGGCTATGGTGAAATTGAATGCACCAACCTCCCTATCTGCTCGGCCTCATCGGCGGCAACATCCTGAAGTCGTTGGCTCCAACACTGCAGGAGGATGCGCTCGGCGCATTCGGCCTGCGCGGCCATTACCACCTGATGGATCTCGACGTTTCCCCGCAGCGCCACCTCGCGGACGTCTTCGAGGCCGTAAGACAAGTGGGGCTCACCGGCATCAACGTCACATTTCCGGTGAAGCAGGCGGTGATGCCGCTGCTCGATGCGATTTCCGACGAAGCGCGTCAGATCGGTGCCGTCAACACCGTCACCTTCGAACAGGGCGGCCGGGCGACTGGCTACAACACGGATCGCAGTGGGTTCCGGCGCAGCCTCGAGGCCACATTCGGTGTCAAGGCGTTGCAGCACCAGACAATCGCACTCGTTGGCGCCGGGGGCGCCGGCCGTGCGTGCGCCTTCGCCCTGATGGATATGGGCGCTGGTCGGGTCGATATTTACGATGTCGATCCCGTGAAAGCCGGTAGCTTGGCGGCCGACTTGGCCAAGTACTTCGGTCCCTCGCGCAGTCGCCAGACGGACGACTTGGGTGCGGCCGTTCGCGGAGCCAAAGGTATCGTCAACGCCTCACCAATCGGCATGGTGGGCATCCCGGGAAATCCCGTGCCTCCGGACTACCTGTCATCTGCGCATTGGGTCGCCGACATCATCTACACCCCACTCCAGACCCAACTCATCAAGGCTGCCCAGGCCAAAGGCTGCCGCGTAGTCACGGGCGACGGCATGAACGTGTGTCAGGCCGTCGATTCGTTTCGCCATTTCACCGGCCGCGAAGCCGATTTCAACCGTATGAAACAAACGTTTGACACCGCCATGGCCGCGCGGATTTCCGCAGACAAGGCAAGCAGCTGATGTGAGCATCATCGATATCATGACCGTGCCGCGCCGGTTGCAACGAAACAGTCGCCCATCGTGCAACATGCGGCACGATGGAACAGGCTTTCCTGAACCCACCCCCCTCATTGCACCCACCCCAATTCCCCCCTACACATTCCCCAACATCACCCTTCCCGCAATGAGGACGCTGCCAATGACTGCGACCAGCTCAGCCAAGCCTGACCTCACGACCGAAGAAAAGTTGCTGGCGCGGCGCGAGGGGGGTGTGGCGCAGATCATTTTCAACAATCCGGCCAAGCGCAACGCCGTCTCGCTCGATATGTGGGAGCGGCTGATCATGCTGCTCGGCGAGTTCGCCAAGGACCCCGACATTCGGGTCCTGGTCGTCTCAGGAGCGGGTGGCAAAGCGTTCGTGTCGGGCGCCGATATCTCCAAGTTCGGCGAGACGCGCTCGACGCCCGAGGCGGTCGCCAAGTACGGCGGCACCAGTGCGCGGGCCTATGAGGCGCTGTTCAACTTTCCCAAGCCCACGATCGCCAAGATCCAGGGCTTCTGCATCGGCGGCGGGATGAACGTCGCCATCTGCTGCGATATCCGGGTGGCGACCCAAGGCTCGACGTTCGGCATCCCGGCGGGACGGCTCGGTCTGGGCTACGGCTTTCCGGGCGTCAATCGTCTGACTGGGGTCGTCGGCATCTCGCGGGCGATGGAGATGTTCTACACCGCCCGCCAGTTTACTGCGGCCGAAGCGCTGGCCATGGGGCTCGTGAACACCGTGACGGCCGAAGACGCCCTCGACAGCACGGTCGATGCGATGACGGCCCAGATCGCCGACAACGCGCCACTGACGATCGCGACGATCAAAGCCGTCGCCCGCGAAATCGGCCGCCCCTCCGCCGAACGCGACCACGCCAAGCTCGACCGCATGGTGCAGACGTGCTTCGACTCCGAGGACTACAAGGAAGGCCAGAAAGCCTTCATGGAAAAGCGCCGCCCTGTCTTCAAGGGCCGCTGAGACGCGCTCGAAGCGCTGCGGCGATCCCGACTTCGCCACAGTCGGGCTGCACACGGCAGGCGGACAGGCGCCATATCCGGGCGGAAGCAGGCGAGAGCAATGCGTAATACGATTGCCGTCATGAACACCAAGGGTGGCGTCGGCAAATCGACCATTGTGCTCGCCGTCGCCGAAACGCTGGCGGCGCTGCACAAAAAAAACGTCCTCGTCATCGATTCCGACGCCCAGGCGAGCGTCAGCGCGATGTTCATGACCATCGCCAATCTGCGCACTTTGCAGGCCGACCATCGCACCATCGTCGATTATCTCGTAGCCATGGTGCTGCACGAGACCGCTGCCGAATGGCCAGAGTTCGTCGTGGGCGGTGTGTCGGACGTGGACGAGGCCAAAACGATTTTCCTCCTGCCCAGCGACATGCAGCTCACGCTGTTCGAACGCGAAGTGTCCAAGGAATCGTTGCACACGCGGCTGCGCACCTCCATCGGCGGATTACTGACCCGCGCGCGGCAGGTGTTCGATATCGTCTTGATCGACTGTCCGCCGGGATTGTCGGTGCTGACGGAATGCTGGTTGCGGGAGGCCGACTTTCACGTGTCCCCGACCCGGCCCGATTACATCTCGGTCTGCGGTCTCGACGTGTTCCGTCGCTTCCGTGCGCTCAATCCCGAGATGGGATTTGCCGAAAACCTCGGCGTCGTCGTCAACATGAAAGAGCACGGATCGTCCGACGACGACCAATATCACAAGTGGCTGGCGGCAAATCCCGAGAACCGGTGTTTCAAGCAGTTCCTTCCCCGCATCAACGCCCTTCAGCATGCGGCCCGCTACAGCGAGGAAAGCCGCTCCTATCTGGCGAAGTATCCGGGCGTAATCGGTGCAGCCGTGCGCGGCCTGACGGCGGAAATTCTCGCGCGCATGGAGGCGTCGAGCAGACCAACCCCACAACCCGAAAACACCGTGCCGGACGGCGTGACCGCATGACACCACTGTTGACCATGGGGCAGGCGGTGAGCCTGCATGCTCATCTCACACCCGACAAGATCGGCGCCCGCGACCTGTCGCGATCAATGACGTTCAGCCAATGGGAGGCGCGGTCTCGTCGCCTGGCGAACGGATTGTTGGGGCTCGGTCTCGCAAAAGGTGATCGCGTCGCGATCCTCGCCTATAATTGCGTCGAGTGGCTGGAAATCTATGCCGCAACGGCGCTGGCTGGCCTCGTCATGGTGCCGATCAACTTTCGCCTGACCGGTCCAGAGATCGCCTACATCGTCGACAATAGCGAAGCGAAAGCGATCATCGCGCAGGCGGACTTCGTCGAGGTCGGCAACGAACTGCGCGCGACCTCGCCAATCCCACCCGGCAATTATGTGGCGTTCGGAACGGGAGTGGCCGCCGGCTGGGTCGGCTATGAGAAGATCATTGCTGCTGCCAGCGATCGCGCGCCCGACGTTGATGTGCGCCCCGAAGATACGTGGGCCTTCATCTACACGTCCGGCACGACGGGCAAGCCCAAGGGCGCCATGCGCAGTCATGCGAGCCACGCGCTGCTGGGGCTCGCGACGTTCGTCGATTTGGAACTGTCGCGGCGCGACACGGCACTGCTCGTCATGCCCATGTGCCATGCCAATTCGCTCTTTTTCGCGTCGTCGTTCACCTACGGCGGCGCAGCGTGCTGTGTGTACGATGCCAAGAGTTTCGAGCCCGAGCATCTCCTGCGGACACTTGCCACGGAGAAAGCGACGTTCACCTCGCTCGTACCCACGCACTACATCATGATGCTGGGCCTGCCCGAGGCGGTGAAGGCGCAATATGACGTCGACAGCGTGTCGAAGCTGCTGATCTCCTCGGCGCCTGCCCGTCGCGACACGAAGCTCGCGATCATGGCGCATTTCCGCAACTCGCAACTTCTCGAGATGTATGGGTCGAGCGAAGCCGGTTGGGCGACACTGCTCCGACCCGACGAGCAGTTGTCGAAGCTCGGGTCCGTCGGGCGCGAACTGACGGGATGCCAGCCCATCAAGCTTCTGGAC
Organism: Hyphomicrobiales bacterium; assembly: GCA_031406575.1. GTDB lineage: Bacteria > Pseudomonadota > Alphaproteobacteria > Rhizobiales > Hyphomicrobiaceae. The sequence continues at coordinate 22,591 of JANOHP010000015.1, read as the reverse complement.
GACAGTGGCGCCGAAGTGCCGGACGGGGAGGTCGGCGAAATCTTCTCCTACACCCCCTGGTGTTTCGATGGGTATTGGCAGCTGCCGGAGAACACCGCGGAAGCCTTTCGTGGACCCTATCTTTCGGTCGGCGATCTCGGCAGGCGAGATGGCGAGGGCTACATCCACCTCGTCGACCGCAAGAACAACATGATCATCTCCGGCGGCGAGAACATCTATCCGTCCGAAGTCGAAAACCTGCTGGGTTCCCATCCCGCGATCAAGGATGTGGCCGTGATCGGCAAACCGCACGAAAAATGGGGTGAGGCCGTCCACGCCGTCGTGGTGCTGCGGGATGGCATCGAAGCTACGCAAGCCGACCTGCTCGCGTGGTGCGCCGGCAAGATCGCCGGCTACAAGCGCCCGCGCTCGGTGGCGTTCATTCGCGACGACGAGATGCCGCGAACCGCGACGGGAAAAATTCTGCATCGCGTGTTGAAAGAGCGGTTTTGACCAGAAAAAACCCCGCACCAATGGCCAGGGGTTTCTCGCGCAGATCAATGCACATCAATCGCGCTTGGGCACCGTCCAGAGATAGACGTTGCGACCATTCACCTGCTCCGACCGATCGGGCTTCCAATCGCCCATATCGAAGGCGTGCGAAACGACGCGCGTGCCGGGTTTCAGTTCCGACAGGATGCGCGGCCGCAATTCCAAATTGATCCTCGGCAAGAGGTACAACGTCAGCACAGTCGCCTCGGCAATCTTGGTGTCGAACAGGTTTTTCACCTCGAACACCACCTTGTCGCTGACGCCATTCTCGTGCGCATTGGCTTTGGCTTCCGCGATGCGCTTGGGATCGATATCGACGCCATAGGTGCGAATGTTGAACCGCTGTGCGGCCGTCACTGGAATGCGCCCATCTCCACAGCCCAGATCGATCAGGTAATCACCTTCGCGCACCTGAGCGAGCATCAGCATTTTGTCGACCACTTCCTGAGGCGTCGGCACATAGGGCACATCCAAATTTGGCAAAGCAGTCGCTGTTTGAGCAACCGCGCGCGCGGGACGTACGAGCGATACTGCCACCCCCGCAATCAGAGTGGCTGCGCTCCGGCGGCTCATCCGTCGGGTCGTCACGGGATCAGAGGACATGGCGAGATACCGATATGATTGGAACTGCGGCTCAAACGCTCGATTTGAACGTCCGTTCCAGGAAACGGCAACAACAAAAATGGGGCTCAGGTGAAGTTCGGCGTTCGCAATCGATTGAGCGCCGTTTGCAGGATGATGGTCGCAGCCATCTTGTCGATCACTTCGGCGCGACGGCGACGGGAGGTGTCTCCTTCGATCAAAATTCGCTCAGCGGCGGCGGAGGACAGCCGTTCGTCCCAAAACAGCATTGGCAGATCTGTCAAAGCGGACAGACTGCGCTGGAATGCGCGCGTGGACTGGACACGCGGACCAAACGAACCATCCATGTTGATCGGCAGCCCGATCACCAACCCACCGACCCGATGCTCTTTCGTAATTTCGATGAGCCGAGCTGCATCGGCTTGGAATTTCGTGCGCCGGATCGTCTCCAGGCCGGTCGCGATCGTGCGAGTGACGTCCGAAAGCGCCAGACCCAACGTCTTGGACCCGACATCTATGCCGATCAACCGCTGGCCTGGACCCAAACGATCACGGAACATTTCAAGATCGAGGGCCGCCGGGGGCCGCTTGGGAACACCGGTCTCCCCCGCCGGAAGTGAACCAGACGGCTGCGTTTGCGTTTTGTCGTCATCCATAGCCTGCTTATACTCCCGGCCCGACAGGTTGGCCATCGATTGCAGGGTCGATCGTTTGGGGCATCGACGGAGATAAGTGATGAAAATTACCTGGTTGGGGCATTCGTGCTTTCGCATCGAGACCGGCACGAGCATCATCCTGATCGATCCCTTCCTCAAGAACAGCCCGACCTTCGGCAAATCGGGCGTATCGTTCGAAACGGCCACGAAGGGTGTGACCCATGTTGCGATCACCCATGGCCACGACGATCACATCGGTGATGCGGCCGAAATCTGCCAAAGCAACGGCGCGGAGCTGTTTGCGACCTACGAATTGGCCTTCCACATCGGCGGCAAGGGAGCCAAGAAGCTTCAACCGATGAACACGGGAGGCACGGTTTATGGGGCGGACTTCGATCTGTCGCTCGTCGATGCGCTGCATTCCTCGTCGTCGGGCGGTGTTTACTTGGGTAACCCGAACGGCATCATCATCCGCGCCAAAGAGGGCAAGACCCTCTATCACATGGGCGACACCGACATGTTTTCGGGTATGGAGCTGATTGCGGAATTCCACCGGCCCGACATCGGCATCGTGCCAATCGGCGACAGGTTCACGATGGGTGCCAAAGCCGCCGCGTTCGCATGCAAGAAGTTCTTCACGTTCAAGTCGATTCTGCCCTGCCATTACGGCACGTTCGAAGGCATGCTCGACCCGGACGCTTCGAAATTCGTCGCCGAAATGAAGGACCACAACGTGATGGTCCCCAAGATCGGCGAAACACTCACCGTTTGATGCGACGGCCTTCCCAGCAGGACCGAGGGGAGGGCGTCAATTTCACCTGCCGAGGGCACGAATATGCAGGATTCGACCACGCATCCCGTTTTCGAATCGGACAGGGAGGCGACGCCGACGAACGAGGCCGATCCTGAATTGGATCGTGCAGGCAGCGGAACATTGTGGCTGTTCACGCTGACCACGTTTCTGTCAGCCCTGCTGCTCTTTGCCGTGCAGCCCATGTTTGCGAAAATGGTGCTGCCTGTGCTCGGCGGCTCGCCCTCCGTCTGGGCGGTCGCCATGTTGTTTTTCCAGGCGGCTCTGCTGGCGGGCTACTGCTACGCACACCTGTTGCTGCGCTTCGTGCCGGTTGTGACGACGGGGTTCATTCATCTCGCGGTGAGTGTATTGGCGTTCATTGTCTTGCCGATCGGTTTGCCGGCTTGGTTTGGCGAGCCGCCCGCCGGCGAGCCCTATTTGTGGCAGCTGGGGCTGTTTTCGGTTGCTGTGGGGTTGCCCTTTTTTGCCGTCGCAGCGAACGCTCCCCTGCTGCAAGCGTGGTTCGCCTCGACGGGACATCGCCAATCGGGTGATCCTTATTTTCTGTACGCGGCCAGCAATTTCGGAAGCTTCCTGGCGCTTCTCGGCTATCCGTTGGTTCTCGAGCCCCTGATCGGGCTGCGTACCCTGAGCATGTATTGGACGATCGGCTTTGCCAGCCTCGTCGTCGCCTTGGCCGTGGCGTTCGTCTTCGTGCGTCGGTTCAGCTCACCGCGCGCCGAGGTGGCTCTATCGGCGCTGGACGACGATAGCGCACCCCTGAGCGTCCAGCAGCGTCTGGCCTGGATCGGTTTGGCGCTGGTGCCGTCCGCGTTGCTGACCGCCTTCACCAATCACGTTTCCACCGATGTCGCCTCGGCGCCGCTGATCTGGGTGATGCCGCTCGCGCTCTATCTGCTCACCTTCGTCCTCGTGTTCCGTCAAGAGCCGCGCGTGCTCGTGGCTTTGGCGCTGATTATCGGTGCAGCGTTTGCCGTGAGCCTGCGCTTCGTCAGCGGCCGCTTTTTCAGTGAAGCCGAAGCGTGGACCGCGCTCACGACAGCCATCGGCGGAAGCGGGCGGGCGATCCTCATGGCCGGGGTACTGGGCGGCGTGGCGTTCCTGATTGCACAGCGCTTTTTGCCGATCACGCGGATGGGCTGGATGCGCGGGGTGCATCTCGTCGCGATCATCGTCAGTCTCTTCGCCATGTCTCAGACCCGTTACGAAAGCTGGTTCATCTCGGCGACCATCGGCATCATCGCCTTTTTTTCCTCCACGCTGGTGGCGCATCGCACGCTTTACGAGGTACGGCCCGCACCTCGCCACCTCACGCAGTTTTATCTCTGGATGTCGTTTGGCGGTGCGCTCGGCGGGCTGTTTGCGGCCCTCATTGCACCGAAAATCTTTTCCGAGGTGTTCGAGTATCCCATCCTCGTTGCGCTCACGATGGCGTGCCGTCCAGGCGCCGTCGAGGCCGTCTCCGAGGGCATGCAATCCCTGTGGCGCGCTGTTCGCGGGCGCCTCTCGAGCCCCTCGCGGGAACAAAACCAACGGCGCCTCGATGAGCTGATGGTGCTGTGGGTGATCATCGCGAATGGTGTCCTGGCGGTATTCGTCATGGACACGGCGATCAGATGGCTGGGTGTTTACACCAGCCTGCCCCTGCTGACCGCATTCGCATGGACGCAATCGTTGGTCCGGCCGCTGGTGGTGTGGCACGCCCAATGGGGTGCAGCGGCGATGATTGCTGCGATCTTCAGTGTCGTCGTATTCTTGGCGTGGCGTCATCCCTCGAGACAGCTCGCCGCAGCATTCGTCATGTGTGCTGCGATCGTCATGCTCCCCTCGGGCGTACGGCGTTCGGAGGCAGACCGCAGCTATTTCGGTGTCTATCGCGTCTATCAGTCTGGCGACTACAACGTGCTGATGCACGGCACGACGCTGCATGGCGCTCAGCGAACCCGCAACGACGTCGGCGAGGCGATCCTCGATACGTCCCCGACGACTTATTATCATCCCAAAAGTCCGATGGCGCGTTCTGTGGAACTGGTGCGCGAGCACATTTCGCCCAAGGGCGGGACGGCGCGATTCGGCGTCATCGGGCTCGGCACAGGGTCGCTCTCGTGTCATGCTTCGGCTGGGGAGAAATGGCGATTCTTCGAGATCGACCCCGTCATGGTTCGCATCGCGACCGATCCGGGGAATTTCTCCTATTTGGCCAACTGCCAGCCCACTCCGCCCGATATCGTCATCGGCGATGCGCGGTTGACGCTGGCCAAAGAGGCCGACGCCAGCTTCGACCTGCTCATCGTCGATGCCTTCTCGTCGGACGCGGTTCCAATCCACTTGATGACGGCGGAAGCGTTGAAGCTTTATCTCGATAAGGTTGGCCCCAACGGCATCGCCGTCCTGCATGTCTCCAACCGCTATCTCGATCTCGACGGCGTGCTGGCAGCCACCGCAAAGCTCGTCCCCGGCGCGCACGGGATCGTCATATCGGATGATACGGCGGAAGGCGGTTACGGCTCGACGTCGTCGACGATCGTGGTCTTTTCGCGCAATGAAGCCTCGCTGGTTCCCTTCCGGGAAGACAGCGAGGTGACAGAGCTCGACAACAGGGCCGGCCGCGCGCACGACATGGTCTGTAGCGAACTGGCCATGGGCGAGCGCTTGGGTTGCTTCAGCAAGCAGGGGCTGCGCGCCTTGGGGCTGGCTCCGTCGGCCGGCGGCCTGCGGGCCTGGACCGACGACTTTTCCGACGTGCTCGGGCCATTCTTGACGAAGATGCGTATCGACGAATAGCCCGCAAGGTCGGTCCGGAACGATCCGAACCGCCCAACCCTGCCGGCTTACTCGGCAGCATCCCGCATGCTGGGTGCTTGAACAGGATCATCGAGCATACCGAGCGCATGCATGTAGGTTTCGAGGATCGCTTCCTCCTCGACGCGGTCGGTGTGGCTCTTTTTGCGCAGGCTCACGATCTTGCGCATGACCTTGGGCTCGAAGCCCAGCGCCTTGGCTTCGGCGTACTTGTCGCGGATATCCCCCGCCGTGGCTTTCTTCTCTTCTTCGAGACGTTCGATCTGCTCGATGAATTGACGCAACTGCTGTTGTGTCGAGTTCTGCATTGTCATGGTCGGTCCCCCGCACTGTCGGTGACACCCTATCGAGCGTCTCTCCACGGCGGTTTTGTGTCAGGAAGGGGCCCGGTTGCAAGTCGAACCCCGAAGATGTCCAGAGCTTTCACACGATCGCCACGACGGTCCGCCACCTTGTCAGTCGTTCAGGTAGCGCCTAATGAAGCGCAGGATCGGGAGTTCAGGACCGTAATGCTGCTTTGGCTGGGATGTGCGGTGTTGTCGGCGGCGGTGTTGGCCGCCCTGTTGCGGCCATTGTGGACTGCGGCGCCTGTCGGGCGAGAACCGCTGGTGAACGCCGTCTACCGCGACCAAATCACCGAAATCGATGCTGAAGTCGACCGGGGGTTGCTTGCGCCTGAGGAAGCCGAAGCCGCGCGCGCGGAAATCGGCCGCCGCCTGCTTGCAGCAGACGCCGGCGAGACCACCTCTCCAGCGGCCGCAACCGATTATTCCGCATCTCGTCGGTTCGCGAACGTTCTGGGGCTCGTCGTGCCCGTTGCGGCGATTGCGGTCTACCTCCTCGTCGGCTCACCCAATTACGCCGATCAACCCATCTCGGCACGTGCGAAGTCGGCGCCCGAGACGGCCGACATCGAACGGCTCGTGGTTGCCGTAGAGGCGCGGTTGCGGACCGCGCCGGAGGACGGTCAAGGCTGGGATGTGATTGCGCCCGTCTACCTGCGCCGAGGTGACTATGCGAAAGCCGCCGACGCCTACGCGCGCGCGACCCGTCTGCTCGGAGAAACATCGCAGCGTCTGGCGGGCTTCGCCGAGGCAACGGTTTTGGCCAACGATGGGACCGTGACGCAAGCCGCGCGCGTGGCATACGAGAAACTCGGCCGTCTCGAGCCGAAACGTCTCGAGCCACGCTTCTGGCTGGCGCTGGCCGACGAGCAGGCGGGCCGCCTCGAGGACGCAGCAACCGCTTACCGCGCGTTGATGGCCGAGCCCGACGTCGACGCAGACTCCAAGGGCCTCTTCGTCGAGAGACTGCAGTCCGTCGAAGCCAAGCAGACGTCGCGTGCACCTCCTTCCCCCAAAGATACGGCACCCGCCCCCCAGACACAGCGCGGACCCACTCCGGTGGACGTGGCCGCAGCCGACAAGCTCGGTGCGGAAGAGCGCCAGCAGATGATCGATTCGATGGTGCAGGGGCTGGCGGACCGCTTGGCAACGACGCCTCGCGATCTTTCGGGTTGGCAACGTTTGATCCGGGCATATGCGGTGCAAGGCCGTCGCGACGCAGCCCTCGAGGCGCTGAAAACCGCGCGCAGCACGTTCATCGACGAGAGCGACGCCCTGTCGGCACTCGCCAGCCTCGCCCGTACATTGGGTCTCGAAACGTGAACGCGGGAGCCCTGAGAGCCATATGACCCGAAAACAGCGCCGCGCCACGTTCATCGCCGCAGCCGTCGCCATTCTGGGCGTGGCGCTGGCCTTGGTTTTGGTCGCCCTGCGCGACACGATCACCTATTTCCGCACGCCCAGCGACATTGCCGCCAAGCCATTGCCGGCGGGTCAGCGGTTTCGCTTGGGCGGTCTCGTCGCCGACGGCAGCGTCAAGCGGGGAGAGGGCGCCGAAGTCCAATTTGCGGTGACGGACACATTGCAGAACATCGTCGTCGTCTATCGTGGCATTCTTCCGGACCTCTTTCGCGAGGGCCAGGGCGTGGTCACGGAAGGCCGATTGGAAGCCGATGGACGCTTTCGCGCCGATAGCGTCCTCGCCAAGCACGACGAGAACTATATGCCCCCCGAAGTGGCCAAAGCGCTGAAGGAAAAAGGCGTGTCTCTGGGCAAAGGGGCCAAGCACCCCGGCTCTGAACCCGCGAAGGCAACCTCCGCCGCGCCCGAACCGCGAGAACCAAAACGCCCATGATCGTAGAACTCGGACATTTCGCCTTGGTGCTCGCACTCGTCGTCGCTGCCGTGCAGACGACCGTGCCCCTGTGGGGCGCGCGACGTAACGACGTGCGTTTGTTGCTGGTGGCTGCGCCTGCGGCACTGGCGCAGTTGGCGTTGCTGGCCGTGGCGTTCGCGGCGCTGACCACTGCCTATGTGACCAGCGATTTCTCGGTGGCAAACGTCTGGTCCAACTCCCATTCAGCCAAACCGCTGATCTACAAAATCTCCGGCGTTTGGGGTAACCACGAAGGCTCGATGCTGCTCTGGGTGCTGATATTGGCACTCTTCGGTGGACTGGTCGCGGTGTTCGGAAACAACCTGCCATTGCGTTTGCGATCGACCGTGTTGGCCGTGCAGGGCTCCATCGGCCTCGCCTTCCTGATGTTCATGGTCGCCACGTCGAACCCGTTTCTGCGCATTTATCCCGTGCCCCTCGATGGCCAAGGGTTGAACCCGGTGCTGCAGGACCCCGCTCTCGCGTTCCACCCGCCATTCCTCTATGCGGGCTACGTGGGCTTTTCGACGGCGTTCTCGTTTGCGATCGCTGCACTTCTGGAAGGTCGGACGGATGCGGCGTGGGCCCGCTGGGTGCGACCCTGGACGCTCACAGCCTGGATGTTTCTGACCGTCGGCGTCGCCATGGGGTCGTGGTGGGCGTACTACGAGCTGGGCTGGGGCGGCTGGTGGTTCTGGGATCCGGTTGAAAACGCCTCGTTCATGCCGTGGCTGGCCGGCACGGCGCTGCTGCATTCCGCGCTCGTCATGGAAAAGCGCGAGGCGCTGAAAGTCTGGACGATCCTGCTGGCTATCCTGACGTTCTCGCTGTCGCTGATCGGCACGTTCTTGGTGCGATCGGGCGTGCTGTCCTCAGTGCATGCCTTCGCCGTCGATCCGCAACGCGGCGTCGTCATCCTCGGCATCCTCATCGTCTTCATCGGCGGCGCATTGGCGCTGTTTTCGGCGCGGGCCGGAGAGTTGCGGCGCGGCGGTCTATTCGCGCCGATCTCGCGCGAAGGCAGCCTCGTGCTCAACAACATCCTGCTGGCGACGGCAACCGGCACGGTTCTGGTCGGCACACTCTATCCGCTGGCACTCGAAGCCGTGACGGGTGAAAAAATATCGGTCGGTGCGCCCTACTTCAATTCGACCTTCGGGCCGTTGATGGTGCCGCTGCTGCTCGCCATTCCCTTCGGGCCGATGCTCGCCTGGAAGCGCGGAGATATGAGAGCCGTCGTCGAGCGGCTGTTCTTCGCCATCGCAGCCGCCGCACTTGCGGGCGCGCTTGCCTTCGCCCTGTTCCACCGCGGACCGTGGCTGGCCCCCTTCGGCATTGCATTGGGTGTATGGGTCGTGGCCGGGGCCTTGTCGGAAATTGCCACGCGCACGAGGATTGGCCGTGTCCCGCTCAGCGAGACGCTGCGCCGGTTCGCGAGCCTGCCGCGCTCGGCGCATGGCACTTGGGTGGCGCATGCCGGCGTCGGCATCATGGTCATCGGCATCGTCGCCACCTCGGCATGGCAGGAAGAAGTGGTATTGACGATGAAGCCGGGCGAACGCGCCCACATCGGCGGCTACGACCTGGTGATGACTGGAACCATGCCCGTCACCGGTCCCAATTACACCGAACTGGTCGGACGGTTCGATGTCACGCGCGGCGGCGCTGCCGTGAGCGAACTGCTGCCGGCCAAACGCCTGTACGACGCGCCCAATACGCCAACGACCGAGGCCGCCATTCACGTGTCGTGGCGGGGCGATCTGTATACCGTGCTCGGCGACGAGCAGCAGGGCGGCGGCTGGGCGGTGCGCCTCTATTTCAACCCGCTGGTGCGTTTCATCTGGCTCGGCGCCATCATCATGTTTCTGGGAGGCGCGTTGTCGCTGAGTGATCGCCGCCTGCGGGTGGGTGCGCCGCGACCAGCGAAACGCCCACCAGTTGCACAGCCGGCGGAGTAGCCCATGGCGCATCGTGCATCGAACCTGCTCCGCGCCACGCTGCTGCTGCTGGCCGTCGTCGTGTGGCCGTCGCTCTCGGCGGCGGTGCAGCCCGATGAAATTCTTCCCGACGCCGCGCTGGAGACCCGTGCACGCCAGATCTCGGCGGAATTGCGCTGCCTCGTCTGCCAAAACCAGTCCATTGACGACAGCAACGCGCCACTCGCGCGTGACCTGCGCGTGCTCGTGCGCGAGCGCCTGAAATCAGGCGACAGCGACACCCAGGTGCGTGACTTCGTGGTGGCGCGCTACGGGTCGTTCGTGCTGCTGCGGCCACCCTTGACGCTCAGCACTCTCCTGCTCTGGCTGACACCGTTGCTGCTGCTGGGCGCCACCGGTTACGCCGTTTGGGCACGTATGCGCCGGGCCCGCCTCTTGCCAGCCGCCGCCCCCCGACCACTCTCGCCCGACGAGAAGGCCCGACTCGATCGCCTCCTCGCGCGGGAGAGCTGATTGGTTTGCGTCATGGCGGCACAATTCAGAAACGGCGAATTCGACCCATGCAGGATTTGACCATCGTTTTCGACCTCGACGGGACGCTCGTCGAAACCGCGCCCGACCTGATCGGGTCGATCAATCATGCACTGGGACTTGCAGGGCTCGTGGCGGTCGAGGCCGCGCTGATCCGGCCCCACATCAGTTTCGGCGGGCGCGCCATGCTGGAGCACGGGTTGCGGCTGCACGAGAAAGACATGGCGAAAGGCGAGGTCGATCGCCTCCATGCGGCATTCGTCGAGCACTATGCAGCCAACATCGCCGTCGACAGCCACTGCTATCCGGGACTGGAGGCGGCGCTGACGGCGATCACCACCCGCGGGGCCAAGATGGCCGTGTGCACGAACAAGCCCGAGCGGCTGTCCCGCCAGCTTCTCGAGGCGTTGGGTCTGATGGGGCGTTTCGGGGGCCTCGCCGGTCGGGACACGTTCCCAGTGTGCAAGCCCGACCCCGAACACCTGCGCGGTGCGATTCGCCTTGCTGGGGGCGACCCGGCGAATGCCGTGATGATCGGGGACAGCGACACCGACATCAAGACGGCACGGGCAGCTGGCATTCCGGTGATCGCGGTGCCGTTCGGGTACACGGACATTCCGGTGCACGATCTGGGCCCCGACGCCGTCATCGAGCATTACGATGAACTCGTTGCGGCCATCCATCGGGTCCGTCGCCGCTGAGTGGCTTATCCACAACGCGGTTCTCCCGCCGCGCCGACGCATCGATTTCGAGCCGCACAGCCGCCACAATCCTTCGACATAGGCGTTGTCCATCGACGTAACGAATTGCGAGACAGTGGATCAAAAATGATCAAACAGGTCGCTCTCGGCGTTCTGGCCAGCGCCCTCTTGGTGGGTGCTGCTTCCGCTCAGATACTCCCCCCCGGCAAGCCTTATCGGGAGCCGGCGGTGAAAAACGTGCAATCTTCGGAAGAGTGCATCCGACAGGCATTCGATCTGGCACAGAATGCAGAAGCAACGAGCCTCACCGAAGACAAACTCGACCAAATCGAGGACCTGCTGGCGCGGATGGAAGCTCTGTGCGACGCCAAGCAGTGGGGCGAAGCCATGGCGCTCGCTGACGACATTCAAAAGGTGATCGAAGGCGAATGAGCGGACCACCGTTCGGCACAGGCTTGCGGAACGCTACAGGGCGGGTTTGCCCCACACCCACAGGGCAATGCTGGTGATCAGCGACACGGCAATGCGCGAGACGATCGTGAAGAAGGCGAACACGAACGAACTCTCGTGCAGGAACAGCCGCACGAAATTCTGGTAGCGCGTCGACCAGAACGGCAGGCTCAAGAGCCAATCCTTGGCGAAAGCGGCCATGTTGAGGATTTGCTTGAACGCCTCGTCCCAGCTCAGGGCAAACACCGTCATGGCCACAGCCCCGAGCACGACGGAAAAGACGATATTGCTCGATGTGAACAGTAGGCGATACACGACAAGCCCTCCCTACGGTTGCCCTTCCCCTGGACGAGGATAGCATTGAACTGCAGGCCGGAATGCGGTCATTGGCGATGACGCCCCCTCACTCACCGAACCGAGGTGCTTGACCCGCGACCTGCGCCCTGCGAAGAGCCTCGAGGCTCCTGGCACGCGTTTCGTTCCACCGGGGACCATAGCGAACGATCGAGTCCATCTCGGCCGACGCTATAGCCTGCGCTCCGGCCTCGAACAGAACCGACCATTGCCAACGACCATCGGAAACCTCTGGCGACTGGCCCGTGCCGGGATCACCCTGGCCCAGCACGGCGTGCGTTTTGTGCCGAAAGGCACCCCGGCGCCGCTGATCCTGCATCTGGCGCGTGCCGCCACGCTGCCCATTCGCATCATCACGTGGCCATTGCGGCTTGGACGCCCGAAACAGGACCGCATCACCACAGCGCTGGCAAAGCTGGGCCCCTCCTACATCAAGCTCGGCCAGTTTCTGGCCACGCGCGGCGACCTCATCGGCGATGAGCTGGTGGCGGATCTGCGGCACCTGCAGGATCGCCTGCCACCGTTTTCGATGGCCGAAGCGCGACGTGCCATCGAAGAGGCGTTGGGCGGCCGGCGCGAAGACCACTTTGTCGAGTTCGGCCCGCCGGTTGCAGCCGCGTCAATCGCGCAGGTGCACAAAGCCGTCGTGCTGGAGGCGGATGGCACGCGCCGCACGGTGGCCGTCAAAATCCTCCGACCCGGCATCGAAGGACGCTTTCAGCGGGATTTGTCCAGCTACTACCTCGTCGCTCGGCTGATGGAACGATTTCACCCGCCGACACGGCGCCTGCGGCCCGTCGCCGTCGTCGCGACTCTGGCTGCCACGACCCAACTCGAACTCGATTTGCGGCTCGAAGCCGCCGCGATTTCCGAGATGGCAGACAACATCGCGGGCGACAGGGAATTGCCAGACGGCAATTTCCGGGTTCCCACCGTGGACTGGCGGCGCACAGCCAAGCGCGTGCTGACGCTGGAGTGGATCGACGGCATCGGCATCGGTGACAAGCCCGCGTTGGAAGCCGCTGGGCATGACGTGCGCCGGCTCGGGCTGACGGTGCTGCGCTCGTTCCTGCGCCACGCCATGCGCGATGGTTTTTTCCATTCGGACATGCACCAGGGCAATCTGCTGGTGGACCGCACGGGCACCATCGTCGCCGTCGATTTCGGCATCATGGGGCGGCTCGGCGCCAAGGAACGCCGTTTTCTCGCGGAGATCCTGCACGGGCTCGTAACGCGCGATTACCGGCGCGCCGCCGAAGTGCATTTCTGGGCGGGCTATGTGCCGCCGCATCACGCCGTCGAAACGTTCGCGCAGGCGCTACGCGCCATCGGCGAGCCCATCCACGGCCGCCGCGCCGACGAGATCTCGATGGCCGACCTGCTGGGGCAGCTCTTTGCCTACACCGAGGTCTTCGACATGGAGACCCGGCCCGAGCTGATCAACTTGCAGAAAACGATGGTCGTGGTGGAAGGCGTGGCGCGCGGCCTCGACCGCACGCTCGACATCTGGGGCGCCGCCGAGCCTATTGCGCGTGAATGGGTCGAAGCCAACCTCGGCGCGGCGGGCGCCCTCAAGGACGCGCGCGAGGGTGCGGGCGAAATGGGTCGAGTGCTCTCCGAGGTGCCCATGTTCCTCGGCCGGGCCGAGCGCACGTTGGGCGCAATGGCGGAAATGGCGCGGGATGGCATTCGCCTCGACGATGATTCGATCAGCCGCCTCGCCGCCGAGCAGGCGCGGCGCACCCGTTCCGAACGCATCGCCCTGTGGATCGGCGCCTTGGCATTGGTTGCATTGACCGTCCTCATGGCAATCTGACGGCTGCGGCTTCGGCATCCAAACGACGCAGGGGTTGACAGCCCGGAAGGGGCTCCGCATAAGACCGTCGGCATGGCCGCGCTCCCCGGGCGCGGCCGTCTCGTTAGAGATGGATGGGTGCCCGAGTGGCTAAAGGGGGCAGACTGTAAATCTGCTGGCTTCGGCCTACGCTGGTTCGAAACCAGCCCCATCCACCACCACCTCTGAGCGCACCCCCGGAAAACCACCGCGGTTCAAAGGCGCCACAGCGGCATATAGGCGGGCACCAGGCGACACAGGTCGGGTGGCGGACTTGACTCCGTCACAGTTGGGGTTCAAGCCGATCACCGAGGCGGACGAGAAGAACGCTCCCAGGAGACGGGTATGCGGGTCGTCGAATTCATCGTGATTTGGGGTTTGGTTGCTATTGCCAGCGCCGGGATTGCCGCACTGGTGGCCGGTTTGCGCAACCGTGATCACTCCGCGTGGGCGGCGTGGTGCTTTGTCTTTCCCCCGCTGTTGCTGATCCTGATTTTCCTGCCCCGCAATCGTGGCCCAAAACGCCGCCGCCCCACCCTCGACGAGGAAGATGCGCACGAGCATGCGTGAGGGGCGACGCGCCCTCAGTCGAGATCCCGCGCCGCTTCGTTCAGAACTGCGGCGACGTAGGGTGCAAACGAGCGTTGCACCTCCAGATGAAAGTCGTCGGGTGCGCACCGCCATAGCATGACTTCTGCTTTCGCGAGCAGCGTGCGTGTGCACATGCCCACCGGAAACGCCGAGAGGTCGAGATCGAGCGGACAACCGGCGGCGAGCAAGTCCGCTGCATTCGACCCGGTGATGTCGAGGCCAATCTGTCGGTGCGAGACATCGACGACGGATGCGGGCACGCTGCCGAGTGCGATGGATATGGCAGTAAACAGCTCCCGCCCATCCTCCACCGGCGACAATAGCAACCACTCATCGGGGCCGAGCCATAGGGCGGCGCGATCGTTGGCACGCTCCGCGCGCAGAGGCGTTGTCGGCAGCGCGACGCCGAAGGCATCGCTTATGGCATCAGGCGGTCCGCGATAGACGAAGCGGGCCATCGGCTCCGTCTCGGTCACGGACACGACACCGACACGCGTCGGCAGCGACGATCCGTGCAGGGCCGAGAGGCGTCGAAGCGAATGGTCAGCCATCGAGCCGCACCCCCTTCGGATCGTAAAAAGCGGGTGCCACCACGTCCACCTCGATGGACCCGTTCGGCATCGGCACGAACAGCCGGTCGCCGATGCGACGCCGGCCATCGGCGACGAGGCCGAGCGCGATCGGCCGTCCAACGGCATCGCTGGCGTAGGCCGACGTGACATGGCCGAGCGCGGGCGATCCGGCAGCGGGGCTGCGCTCGCGCGTAATCTGCCCGCCTTCCTGGAGCACCGTGCGTTTGTCCGTCGTCAGCAGACCCACGAGCTGGCGGCGGCCGGGCGTCGCCATGTCGGTGCGCGTGAGAGACCGTTTGCCGACGAAATCGTGTTTGGCTTTGCCGATGGCCCACCCCAGCCCCAAATCGTGCGGCGTGACGGTACCGTCGCTCTCCTGCCCGACGATGATGAAGCCTTTTTCCGCGCGCAACACGTGCATGGCCTCTGTCCCGCAGGCGACACCGCCATGCTTGTTGGCCTGCGCCCAAATGGCCTCCCACACGGCCAGTCCCCAATCTGCGGGCACATTCACTTCGAAGCCCAACTCACCCGTGAAACTGACGCGGAACACGCGGGCGTCCACACCGCAGACGCGCCCCTGCGCGAGCCCCATATGCGGCAGTCGCGTGCGCGCGAGATCGATGCCTTCGACGAGTGGCGCCAGTACGTCGCGCGCGCGCGGACCCTGCACGGCAATCACAGCCCACTGTTCCGTCGTGGAGGTGAACCACACCTTCAAGTCCGGGAATTCCGTTTGAAGATAATCTTCCATCAGGTGCAGCACGCGCGAGGCACCGCCCGTCGTCGTGGTGACGTGGAAGCGGTCGGGCGCGAGCCTGCCGATCACGCCATCGTCGATGACGAACCCAGCCTCGTTCAGCAGCACGCCGTAGCGACAGCGACCGACGGCGAGGCTGTGGAATGCATTGACGTAGAGCCGTTCGAGGAATTCGGCGGCATCGGGGCCGACCACCTCGATCTTGCCCAGCGTCGAGGCGTCGAACACACCGACAGTGGTGCGCACGGCGCGGCATTCGCACGCCACAGCCGCGTGCATGTCGTCGCCCGAATGCGGGTAAAAACGCGCGCGCTTCCACAGGCCCACATCCTCGAACACCGCGCCCTGCACCTCGGCCCACGCATGCGTCGGAGTGTGGCGCACAGGATCGAACAGAGTGCCACGGCTCATGCCGGCAAGGGTCCCGAACGTCACCGGCGTATAGGGCTGGCGAAACGTCGTCAGACCGACCTGCGGGATCGTTCGCCCGGTCGCGGAGGCCACCACCGCCATCGCATTGACGTTGGACGTCTTGCCCTGATCGGTCGCCATGCCCGTCGTCGTGTAGCGCTTGACGTGCTCGACGGAGCGAAAGCCCTCCTGCGTCGCGAGGCGCAAATCTTTCGTCGTCACATCGTTCTGAAAATCGACGAAGGCGCTGGCGGATGATGGGTCGCTCGGCAGGGCACCGACGATGCCGCGCCAGGACATTGCGGGTTCATTCGCGGAGAACGTGCGCCGTGATGGTACCGCGTCCGTCGTTGCTCGAGCCGCGGTAGCGCCTGCGGCCCATCCCCCGGCAAGCGCCGCCGATACGCCGAACGATCCGCTGCACGCGCCGGCGAGCCGCATGTGCTCCGGCACGACATCGGGCAGGAACGCGTTGGCGGCGTCGTTCCACGTGAGTGTGCCGCGCGCCTGCGACAACAGATGCACCGAGGGCGTCCAGCCACTTGACATCAGCAGGAGGTCGCAGCCGAGCCAATCGCCGTCGGTCGTGCGATCGTCAGCGGTGATTGCTGCCAGCCGCGCGCGTGAAATGCGATGACGCCCGTACGTTTCGACGATGGTGGTGGATGGCTTGATCGGAATGCCGAGTGCCCGCGCCGCCGCGACAGCGGGGCCACCGGGGTTGGGCCGCACGTCGGCAATGACGCGAACGACGACGCCCGCGTTCGCCAAGTCGACAGCCGCGAGATACGCCGAATCCGTCGCGGTGAGGACGATGGCGCGTTCTCCGGGCTTTGCGGCGTAACGATTGAGATACGTGCGCGCCGCATCAGCCAACACGATGCCCGGCCGATCGTTGCCCCGAAACACGAGCGGACGTTCGAGGGCGCCGGTCGCCAGAACGATCTGTTTGGCGCGCACCTGCCACAGGCGTTCGCGCGGCATGTCGGTCAGCGGCTCCGCAAGGTGGTCGCTGACGCGTTGCGCCAATCCGACGAAACCCTGCGCAAACATGCCGAACGCCGTCGTGCGTGGCAATACGCGGATGTTTTCGCGGGCCGCGAGCGTGTCGAGTGCTGCTGACAGCCACGCGTGTGTCGGTTGTTCGTCGATCACGCCGGACGCGTCGCTGAGCAGCCATCCACCCATCTCGGCTTGCTCATCGCACACTATGACGCTTGCACCACATTCGGACGCTGCGAGTGCGGCAGCCAGACCTGCAGCCCCCGCGCCGACCACCAGCACATCGCAATGCGCGTAACGGCTGGCGTAGCGGTCGGGATCGGCGGCATCGGGCGCACGCCCCAGGCCTGCCGCGCGGCGGATCAGCGGCTCGTAGACTTTCGCCCACAATCGACTGGCGCCCAGCGCACCCGGCCCCATGAATGTCTTGTAGTAAAACCCGGCTGAAAACAGCGGCGCCAACAGGTCGCTCGCTGCCCCCACATCGACCGCCAGCGAGGGCCAGCGGTTCTGGCTGCGCGCGATCAAGCCATCGGTGAGGTCGACTTCCGTGGCGCGCAGATTGGGCGTCACACGTCCCGCGCCGCGATCGATCGTGACGAGCGCATTGGGCTCCTCACTGCCCGCCGACAGAATACCGCGCGGCCGGTGATATTTGAACGACCGACCGACGAGATGCACGCCGTTGGCCAATAGCGCAGATGCCAGGGTGTCGCCGGCATAGCCCGTGAGCCGCCGCCCATCGAACGTGAACGCGAGCAAGCGCGCTCGATTGACGCGACCACCCCAGGCAAGTCGATAGGGCTGCGTCATGGGTGCAGGCCCTGACAGCGCCACTCGCCCCCCCTGTTTCCTCGGCCGAAGCAGCGCCCTCGCGCTGCGCAGAGCCGGGGCCTTTCCCGCTCATTGTCGTGCGCGGCGATGCTACTGGCGCGCCTTGCAGCCGAGGGGCTGCGTTGCGTCAATACTGCATCGGGAAAGGTCCCGGATGCCCGCGCCACGGGCGCGACCTCCGGGAAACCAGGGGGAGAGCGGTGCACCTGACCGCAATATTTTCGCCCGGTGTCCCGCCCCGAGCGGCGCGATGGCGCTGCCTTCCTTCTGCTTCCCGGCCGAAGCAGCGCTGTAGCGCTGCGGAGAGCCGGGTTCGCGTCGGTCGTTACCGCCCCTCCACGACGACGCTGGCGCGCGTTGCAACGTGCTGGCGGCGTTGCGCCAATGCTGCACCGACGTGATCCCGGATGGCCGCACCCCGGGCGCGACCTCCGGGAAACGGCGAGAGGGACACAATCGCGATATGTGTTCAAACGCTGCCCTCCTGCCGATCGGGGCGCGGTTTTCCGGCCTCGTAGGTTGTCACGATGCGATCGCTGATGGTGTCGCGCAGCGCATTGAAAAACCGGCCGCAGCCGTGCAGGTGGCGCCAGCGTTCGGCGTGCAGGCCTTTGGGGTTCGAGCGCATGTAGAGATAATCGGCCCACTCGGCCTCGTTCGCCGCCGACGGATCGAGAGGCCGTGCGATGTGGGCCTCCCCGGCGTGCCGAAATTCGATCTCCGGGCGCGCCATGCGGCAGTAGGGGCAGTCGAGCAGCAGCATGCGGGGCTCAGGTCCGAGGGGCGGGGGGATACGGCGTGCCGTCCTTGTGAAAGTAACCTTTCACGCCGTCGCTGCCCCTTTTCCAGGCGAGGTCGATATCGGGATAGCTCACCTCGTCGCTCTGGGTGCGGTCACCGACGACGAGGAAAGTCGCATCCCGATCGCCGAGGTTGAGGAAGTGATGGCCGTCGCCCGTACCCGCTGGAAAGCCGATGCAGGCGCCCGGACCAACCGTCTCGCGATCCGCATCCGTGACCAGCACCAGCTCGCCTTCGATGACGTACACGAACTCGTCCTGCTTGGAATGCGCATGCCGCGCCGACGATTGTCCGCCGGGCATGACGCGCACGAGGTTGACGCCGTAGTTTTTCAGGCCTGCGTGATCACCGAGACGGCGATAAGCGCGCTGTGTCTGCGATTGCAGGAACGGTTCGGGGTATGTCGATGACGTATTTTCGACCACGTCGGTTGGTAGGAAAACTTTCGACCCTCTGGTCATGACACGCTCCTCGGGCAGTCGGCAGTCGGCAGTCGGCAGTCGGCAGTCGGCAGTCGGCAGTAAGTGGACCGAATGAGAGGTCAACTGCAAGCGTCGGCGACTCGCCAAACCCAATTGCGACTGCCGACTGCCGCACCTCCTTCAATGCGCCACCGCGGCAGCCGCCGCTTCGTCGATCAAATCTCCCGTCGTAAAACGCTCCAAAGTGAACGGCGCGGCAATCGGGTGCGGCTCACCGCGTGCGATCGTCGCCGCAAAGACGTGGCCCGAACCCGGCGTCGCCTTGAAGCCGCCCGTGCCCCAGCCGCAGTTGACGAACAACCCCGGCACCGGCGTCTTGCCGATAATCGGGGAGCGATCCGGTGTCACGTCGACGATTCCGCCCCAGTTGCGCAGCATGCGCAGGCGGCGAAACATCGGGAACAGGTCGCAGATCGCATCGACCGTGTGCGTGGTGATGTGCAGGCCACCGGTCTGGCTGTAGGACGTATAGACATCGGTGCCCGCGCCGATGACGAGTTCGCCCTTGTCGGACTGCGAGATGTAGGCGTGCACCGTGTTCGACATCACGACGCACGGAAACACCGGCTTCACCGGTTCCGACACCAGCGCCTGCAACGGGAAACTCTCGATCGGCATGCGCACGCCCGCCATGCCCATCAGCACCGACGTGTGGCCGGCGGCGACGATGCCGATTTTGCGCGTGCGGATTGGACCCCGCGTCGTCTCCAACGCCTCCACCGCCCCCGCCGCATCGCGCCGGATCGCCGTGACTTCGCAGTTCTCTAGGATATCGACGCCGAGCCGATCCGCGCCCCGCGCATAACCCCAGGCCACCGCGTCGTGGCGGGCCGTACCGCCGCGCCGTTGCAGGGCCGCGCCGAGCACGGGATATCGCAGGCGCGATGAAATGTTCAGCGGCGGGCAGAACGCCTTCGCCTCCGCCGGGCTCAGCCATTCGTTGTCGATGCCGGCGAGCCGATTGGCGTGCACGTGCCGCTGGAACACCTGGATGTCGTGCACCGTGTGGGCCAGCATCATGACGCCGCGCGGTGAGTACATGACGTTGTAGTTGAGCTCCGCCGACAGCCCCTCCCAGAGTTTCATCGCGTGCTCGTAAATCGCTTCCGACGGCTCGCACAGATAGTTGGAGCGAATGATCGTGGTGTTGCGGCCCGTGTTGCCGCCGCCGATCCAGCCCTTCTCGACGACGGCGATATTGGTGAGCCCGTGCACTTTGGCGAGGTAGTAGGCCGTGGCCAGCCCATGCCCGCCGCCGCCGACGATCACCGCATCATAGGCCGCCTTCGGCTCGGGCGAGCGCCATTGTTCGGGCCATCCGCGATTTCCCGACAGCGCCTCGCGCATCAGGCTCCAGATCGAATATCGCATCGCGTGACCATTCCCCGGCGACATCGGCCTCGATGTCGAATATCCGTAGCAACCGTAGGGCGCAAGTGCGAAGCGTATTGCGCCGCCACGAACTGAACCTTCGCCGATGGAACTTCGGACCCGGCTAAATACGCTTCGCACTTGCGCTACGGGCCTACGGCCTCACCGCACCTTTGGTCCCACGTCTTCGCCGAGGCGGCGGAGCGAGGCGACGACTTTTTCGTGGGGGATGAGACCGCCGCAGTTGGGCTCGGCGAGGACGCCATCGATGCCCAGCGTTTCTTTCAGCTCGTTGATGCGCGCCGCGACCTCGGCGGCCGACCCGACGATAACCTTCTGGGCGAGTGCTTCTTCGTAGGTGACGGTCTGCAAGGCGGCGCCACGCGCGCCACGGTTCTCGCTCGCCAGAACGCCGGGGCCGCCCGCCGTCTTGGCGATCTGCGCGCCCAGTTCGCGATAAAACGTCATGATCGAATGCTCGGGCTCCGCCCGCGCGTCCTGCGATGTGGCGCCGACGTAGACGGGCACGCGCAAATAAATGCCGCCACGGCCGGGCTTGCCGCTGCGCGCGAAGGCCTCGCGATAGGCGGCAATGTGGGGCGCGAGTTCTTCGACCTTGCCCTGCCGCACCGCGATCAGGATCGGATGGCCTGCCGCGCCGATCACCGGGTAGGTGTCGTAGGCCGATGCAGCGACGCGGATCTCGGGGTATGGCTTCTGCACGGGCTTGGGCACCAGATGCACGTTGCTGAACCTGTGATAGCGCCCCTCGTAAGAGAACCGCTCCTCGGTGAAGGCCTTCTGTAAAATAGCCAACACTTCCGCAAACCGCTCGCGGCTCTCGGCATAGGGGATGCCGTAGGCTTCATAGGTGCGGGCAAAGCCGCTGCGTCCGACGCCGAATATGAGACGCCCGCCGCTGACATGATCGACAGTCGCCACTTCCTCCGCAAGCCGCAGGGGGTGGCACAGCGGCAGCACCTGTACGGCGATGCCGATCTTGATGCGCCGTGTCCGCATGGCGACCGCACTCGCAATGTTGAGTGGCGCGGCCAAGACCGAGCGCTGCGGCGCCACGTGCAATTCGGCCAACCACGCGACGTCGATGCCATAGCGCTCGGCAGCATCGATCTGGGCGAAACCATCGCGGAAGGCACCGGCCTCGGTCTGGCCGTCGCGCCGCCAGAACTCCTCGAAGATGCCCAGTTCGAATGCCATGTCTCACTCCTCCCCAAACCGCCCAATGACCAACGGAGAGTCACTCCTGAAAGAGCGCCAGCAAGCGGACACGGGGCAGCATCCTCGCCCAGCTCGAGGCACGAGGCCAGAGCGAAGTGAGACCCGTGAGGGGGCGCCGGGTCGCGCGATCGCTATAAATTCAACGTCATGCCCGCGGAGGCGGGCACCCACGACACCTCGAAATGGGGGTACGGCTTCGCTGATCCGTGCCGTGGGGGCCCGCCTGCGCGGGGGTGACGTCGAGAGTGGGGCTGGTTTCGGGAATGGAATTGCCATGGAGATCGCAAGCCAAGATGGCAAGTGGCACAACGCTCGCGTACCTGCCGTCCTTGAAGATCGCGCCGGTCTCGACTTCACGCTGCCAACCGAATCAGAGCATGATGCGCATGCAAGTCGGCTCGAGCATGGCCGATGAATTTCTGGAACAGTCCTATGACCGAGCGTGTGTCGATCCGGGGTGGCAGAGCGGTGAGCCGTTCGACGGACAGCGACCCCAAGCCCGTCAAGCGCGCGAACCCGACGAAGTCGCCGGAGCGGGCGCAATTCGAAAAGCGCACGATTGCCCTCGTCTACGATTTCGACGGCACTCTATCGCCCAAGCCGATGCAGGAATACACGTTCCTGCCCAAAATCGGCATGGATGCGAAGGCGTTCTGGGCGGAGTCCAATCGGCTGTCGAAAGCGCAGGGCGCCGATCCGCTGATCACCTACATGCACCTGATGTACAAGAAGGCCAAGGCGCGCGGCGTGCGCATCGACCGCGCCGAGATGACCGCGCTCGGCCGCGATGTCGAACTCTTTGCCGGCGTCGACGAGTGGTTCGGCGAGATCGACACCTACGCGAAGATGCGCTCGGAAACGAAGGTCGACGTGCGCCACTATCTGATCTCGTCGGGCCTCAAGGAGATCATCGAGGGCACGCGCATCTATCCGAAGTTCCACAACGTCTTCGCCTCGGAATACTGGTATGAGGCCTATGATCTCCCCTACCCCAAGCGCGTCATTACCGACACCAACAAGACGCAGTATCTGTTTCGCATCAACAAGGGCGTCGAGGACTTGCGCGAGAGCATCAACTCGCACACGCCCGAAAATCTGCGGCCGATCCCCTTCGCC
>JANOHP010000107.1:0-13068 GCA_031406575.1 Hyphomicrobiales bacterium | reverse complement strand
AAACGAAAGGTTAACGACTGACGCAGCGTCGGCAGCGCGCCGATCGTTCGCGCGCTGCCGGCATGAGTCTGGCTCGATAAAGCCATCGCTTTTTTCAGGTTATCATAGATCTTGTCGAGGAAGCCGGTGGTCGACAGCCAGGTATGCTTGTCGCCGACAAGCAGAGCCAAGTCTTTGGTCATGAAGCCGGATTCGACCGTGTCGATGCAGACTTTCTCGAGTGTACTCGAGAACTTTGCCAAGTCTGGGTTGTTGTCGAGCTTGGCGCGGTGGGCGAGGCCCCGGGTCCAAGCGAAGATCGAGGCCATCGAGTTGGTCGAGGTCTCACGGCCCTTCTGATGTTCGCGGTAGTGGCGGGTCACCGTGCCGTGCGCGGCTTCCGATTCGACGGTCTGGCCATCGGGCGTGAACAGCACCGAGGTCATCAAGCCGAGCGATCCGAAGCCTTGGGCCGCCGTGTCGGACTGAACGTCGCCATCGTAGTTCTTGCAGGCCCAGACATAGCCGCCCGACCATTTCAGGCAGGCCGCGACCATATCGTCGATCAAACGGTGCTCGTAGGTAAGCTTGCGTTTATCGAACTCGGCCTTGAAATCCTTATCGAAAACTTCCTGAAAGATGTCTTTGAAGCGGCCGTCGTAGACTTTCAGGATGGTATTCTTGGTCGACAGATAGACTGGATAATTGCGCGCCAATCCGTAGTTGAACGAGGCGCGGGCGAAATCGCGGATCGAGTCGTCGTAGTTGAACATGGCCATCGTGACGCCCGGCCCCGGCGTTTTGATGACCTCGCGCTCGATGACTTTGCCATCGTCGCCGGTGAAGGTCAGCTTGATGGTGCCTTTGCCGGGAAACCGGAAATCCGTGGCGCGGTACTGGTCGCCGAAGGCGTGACGGCCAATGACGTAGGGTTGGGTCCAACCCGGCACGAGCCGGGGCACGTTCTTGCAGATGATGGGCTCGCGGAAGATGGTCCCGCCCAGGATGTTGCGGATGGTGCCGTTCGGGCTCTTCCACATGTCCTTGAGCTTGAACTCTTCGACCCGCTGCTCGTCCGGCGTGATGGTCGCGCACTTGACGGCAACGCCATGCTTCTTGGTGGCGTTGGCGGCGTCGATCGTGATCTGGTCGTTGGTGGCGTCGCGCGACTCCATACCCAGATCGTAATAGTCGAGCTTGATGTCGAGGTAGGGATGGATCAGCTTCGTCTTGATCAAGTCCCAGATAATCCTGGTCATTTCATCACCGTCCATTTCGACGACAGTGCCGGCTACTTTGATTTTCTGCATGGTTGTCCCCTGGGATCGATCACGTCAGGATTTGGCGGCGCACAATAGGGCGGGTGCCGCCGGAAGCCAAGGGCTGGCGCGGAGCCCCCATTCCCCGGCTGAGACAAAACACCGGCTGAAATCACCGGCTTGCCGATTGGCGCGGGTGCACGACACGTGTCGCACATAGGCCCGGAATTTTTCAGTTTCCGGTAATCACGGTCTTTCAGCCGGGGAATAAGGCGGAGCCCCTGTCGGTAGGGCGTTGGTTGACGAAGTATTAACCGGCGTTGGCCGATCATCTCTGGGCTTTCAGCTTCCGCCTCAAGCGATCGGCAATGACTGTGCCCGCTTTCTCCCCCATCGACGGTTCCGGGGCATGCCTGCCCCCTGAGACTGCAGCGGCCGCCGCTGAGCGCTGGCTCACGCATGCGACATATTCTCTAGGTCTGGCGTCGGCGACCGTCGACGCCTATGCCCGCGATACACGCCAGTTCATCGGGTGGTTGCACGTCACTCTGGGGCACGAGCCGTCACGCGGCGACCTCGACGCCCTCGAGGCCCGCGCCATTCGCGCCTTCATGGCGAGCCGACGGCGGGCCGGTGTCGAAGGACGATCGGTGGCACGGACCCTGTCGGCGCTGCGTCATTGGTTTCGCTGGATGGAGGGCGACCGGGGGGGGCGAAACCGGGCCGTCTTCGCTGTCGCGAGCCCCAAGGTGGCGCACGGCGTGCCGCGGCCGTTGACGCGTGAAAAGGCGGCTCTGCTGGTTGCCGACACCATGGCGGCTCAACTCGATTGGATCGAGGCGCGCGATCTTGCCGTGCTGTTGCTGCTCTATGGGTCGGGCCTGCGCATCAGTGAAGCACTGGGCATTGTGCGGCGCGATGCCCCGACGTCGCAGCGCGAGGTATTGCGGGTCGTCGGTAAGGGAGGAAAGGAGCGTATGACGCCCGTCCTGCCTGTCGCGCGGGCGGCGATCGATCGGTATCTGCGCCTGTGCCCCTATTCGCTCGACCCCGACGAGGCGATGTTTCGCGGCGCCAAAGGTGGCCCGCTGTCGCCACGTCTCATTCAGCTCGTCGTGGAACGGGCGCGGACAGCGCTCGGTCTGCCCGAAACGGCAACCCCCCACGCCCTGCGCCATTCGTTTGCGACACATCTTCTGTCGGCCGGCGCCGATCTGCGCCAGATTCAGGAGTTGCTGGGCCACGCCAGCTTGTCGACCACCCAGGTTTATACCGAAGTCGACCGGGATCGGTTGTTGGCGGTTTACGACGCGGCGCATCCCCGAAAATCGGACGGTTCGTCATCCTTTATTCATCACGACTGAGGGTGTTGACCGTTTTAGCGGCACGGTGAGGATCGAATTTCGATCCAATCTTATTAAAAATCGAGGCGGCGCTACGAATATTAACCCGTCTTTAGAGAGGCCTCCCTAAAGATCGAAAGTCAGTAGAACAGGGTTGTTGCAGCGACATGTTGAATAGTTCGCGCGATATGGGCAAGACCAAAAGCCTGATGGCAGATTATTCTGCCCGGGTGAGCGAGGCCATGCTGCGCAATCGCACGCGCGAGGCCGAGCAGCGGGCGCGGCTGGAAATCGAATTCGCCAACCGCATCAAGTCCGAATTCATTTCCAACATGAGTCACGAACTGCGGACTCCTCTCAATACCGTCATGGGGTTTTCCAAAATTCTGGCTGGACACGAGCGGCGTGAAATCGAACCGCGCGAGATCAGCGAATACGCGACATTGATCCACGCTGCGGCAAACCAGTTGCTCTCCGTGATCAACGACATCCTGGACATCTCGAAAATTCAGAGCGGCCGGTACACGATCGAAAAAGCCGAAATTGCGCTCGACGAGATCCTGGAGGCTATTGTCGCGGCTCATCGGCAAGCGGCGCGTGACGTCGATGTGACCCTGGAGCTGACGTGCGGGGCGGAGCTGCCCAATGCCGTGGGTGATCCCGCCAAGTTGAGCCAGGCCTTCGCGAACCTCGTGTCGAACGCCATCAAATTCACGCAGGGCGGCGGCACGGTGCGCATCGAGGCGCGCGCGCTCGAGCAAGGAAGCGGGACGCTCGTGCGGATCAGCGACACCGGCATCGGCATGAATGAAGACGATATCACCATTGCGCTGGCACCGTTCGGGCAAGTCGATGGCACGCGGGCGCGGTTACGTGAAGGCGCGGGCCTGGGTCTGCCGATCGCCAAGGCCCTGATCGAGCTGCACGGCGGTACGCTGTCGCTGCGCAGCACGAAGTGGGTCGGCACCGAGGCCATCGTTCATCTGCCGTCGGCGCAGATGCTTTCGGCCATCGACCAACACAATATGACGCTCGGACTGGTGACTCAGTGATCCTCGAACTTTTGGACCGGTGACCGTTATGCAGACCCTACTGTCCTCCGACGGAAAAAAAGGTGCCGCCCAAGATGGCATCGGGCGCATCGTTTCGGTGACGGGTTCGCGCGCGATCGTTCTTCTCGACGTCGGTCCCGACGGCGTGCACGATGCCAAGAAACGGCCCGAAATGGGAACGCTGCTGGCGATCGAGACTGATTTGACGATCGTGTTGGCGATCGTTTCGGCGCTGAATGTCCCCGTGCCCGCGCAACGCGACGGCGACACCGAGGTGTGGATCGCCGAACTCGGTCTGGTGGGCGAGTTGAAGAAAGGTCGCGACGGGGCCCCCGACGTCTTCAATCGAGGTGTGACGGTCTACCCTGCGCTGGGTGACCGGGTGCGTGTGGCCGTGAAACACGAGTTGCGCACAGCCTTCAGTGGCGACAATACGAATTCCGTGCGCGTGGGCACCATTCGGCAAGATCCGTCGATTTCGGCCATGATCCGGGTCGATGATCTGCTCGGCAAGCATTTCGCCGTGCTCGGCACGACCG
Source organism: Hyphomicrobiales bacterium (assembly GCA_031406575.1). Lineage (GTDB taxonomy): Bacteria > Pseudomonadota > Alphaproteobacteria > Rhizobiales > Hyphomicrobiaceae. The sequence continues at coordinate 8,896 of JANOHP010000107.1, read as the reverse complement.
GCACCGGGAAATCCTGCACGACAGCGCTCATTCTGCGGTCGATTCTGGGCAAACATCCCAACGCCCATATCGTTCTGTTGGACCCCCACAACGAATACTCCACGGCATTTCCCGAGTGGGGCGAGGTGATTTCGCCGCGCAATATGCAACTGCCGTACTGGCTGCTGACCTTCGAGGAACTGGTCGAAGTGGTGATCGGTGATACGGCCGATCGCAAGCAGGAAATCGAGATGATGCAGGAACTCATCCCGATTGCCAAATCGCGCTACAATGCGGGTCGCGGCAAAGATGGTCCCCCCGGGCGGCCGCGCTTCGATCCTGGCAAATTCACCGTCGACACCCCAGTTCCCTATCGCATTTCGGACCTGACGTCCTTGATCGACGAGCGCATGGGTAAGCTCGAGAACAAGCGCGATATCGCGCCCTACCGCAATCTGAAGACGCGGTTCGAAACGTTGTCGCTCGATCCGCGCTATGCGTTCATGTTCGGCTCGCTCACCGTCTTCGACGGAATGGCGCAAATCCTGTCACGCATTTTCCGCGTCCCCGTGAACGGCAAACCGATCACGATTCTCGAGCTGACCGGTCTGCCGACCGAAATCACCAACGTGGTGGTTTCCGTCATCTGCCGGATGACGTTCGACTTCGCCGTCTGGACGGAAGGCCGCGTTCCCGTGACACTCGTGTGCGAAGAGGCCCACAGGTACGTCCCGGCCAATTCGAGCCAAGGCTTCGAGCCGTGCAAGCGGGCCATCGCAAAGATTGCAAAAGAAGGCCGCAAATACGGAGCCTCGCTGTGCATCGTGTCCCAGCGGCCGGCGGAAATCGACCCCACCATTCTGTCCCAGTGCAACACGGTATTCGCGCTGCGCATGTCCAACGATCGCGATCAGCAGATCGTAACGTCCTCGATTTCGGACACGGGTTCGGGCTTGCTCGAGTTTCTTCCCGCGCTCGGTCAACGCGAAGCGATTGCGTTCGGTGAGGGTGTGTCCCTCCCCGTGCGCATCTGTTTCGATGAACTCCCCAAATCGGCGATGCCGCGCAGCTCATCGGCGCGCTTCACCGAGATGTGGCAGAAGTCGGACAGCGACGAAGGCTTCCTCGAGGCGGTCGTCGAACGGTGGCGTATGGCCACAAACGGTCCGGCGGGAGACATGAGCCAGAGCACGGCCATGCTGGCCGAGGCTATGCCGGACGACTTCAACGTGCCTTACGGCTCCTCGCCTCGTCCGACGACGTCGCCTCAAAATCCCGTTCATCGCAACGCCGTTGCACCGCCTCCGCGGCGGGAGCCACCTCTCCCGCTCTACACCGAACCCTCGTCCAACTCATCACCCGGCCAGCAGGCGTCCTCCGCCAATAGTCTGCGCAATCTGCGAGATCGGTTGACGACACAGCGTAAGTAACCACGCCCCGTGCCGGCGGCGGGCGCTCGTGGCGTCCATTGGCGGCTCCAAACTACTGCTGGACGCGCTCGCGCGAAAAGTGTCATTTGCGGACCGATGGGCGTGGCGTCGACGAGCTCGACCGCCGCGTCAGTCGAAACCCCGCATCTGCCGCCGACGCGAACGGAGCGATGTATGAGCGCCATACACCCAATCATTTTGTCGGGCGGGTCCGGGACGCGGCTGTGGCCGCTGTCACGAGCCATGTATCCCAAGCAGTTCATTCGCTTTTTTGACGAACAAAATGCGAGTTTTCTGGGCGCCACGCTCCGTCGCCTGACGCCACAGGCCGGCTTCGCAGCACCCATTCTGCTGTGCAACAACGATCATCGCTTTCTCGTCAAAGAAGAATTGGCGTCGGCGGAAATCGATCCTCGCGCCATCTATCTCGAGCCGGTCGCGCGCAATACCGCGCCGGCGATCGCTGTCGCGGCGCTAGCGGTCCTGCAGGCCGATCCCGACGGCGTCCTGGTCGTCATGCCATCCGACCACGTCATCCGCGATGACGCGCGCTTCGTGGCATCCGTCAAGACGGCGGCAGAGGTGGCGCGCACCGGCCGGCTGGTTCTTTTCGGCATCGAGCCGACGGAGGCGCATACCGGCTATGGGTACATCCGTCGAGGTGCAGCACTTTCGGGGTTTGGCTCTGATGCCTTTGGCGTCGAAGCATTTTTTGAAAAACCCGATGCGTTGACGGCTCAGAAGTATCTCGCATCGGGCGAGTATTATTGGAACAGCGGTATATTCGTGTTCGGGGCGCGCGTGTTTCTCGATGAATTGAAGCGGCACGAACCTCTCGTGCACGCCGCCGCCCTGGCGGCCTTCACTGCGGCCGAGGAGGATCTGGGTTGCCTGCGCCTGGGCAAAGCGTTTGAAAAATCGCCGAATATTTCTGTCGACTATGCCGTGATGGAACGCACACAACGCGCTGCCATGCTGCCGCTCGATGTGGGATGGAGCGATGTCGGCTCGTGGTCGTCCCTGTGGGATATCGCGCCGCGCGACGGCAGCGGGAACTATGTGCACGGTGACGCCGTACTTCAGGACAGCCGCAATCTCTACGTGCACTCCGAGCGCTCTTTGGTCGCGACGATCGGCGTCGAAGATTTGGTGATCGTCGATACGCCCGATGCTCTCCTCGTCGCCGACAAGTCCCGGGCGCAGGACGTCTCGAAGATCGTTGCCAAACTCAAACTGTCCAAGCGCAAGGAGCAGGAACAGCACCTGCGCAATTATCGACCCTGGGGATTTTTCGAGACACTCAATATCAGCCCGCGATTCCAGGTGAAATTGTTGCACGTGAAGCCCGGCGGCAAGCTGTCCATGCAAATGCACCATCATCGATCCGAGCATTGGATCGTGGTGCACGGCACTGCCAAAGTCGTCATCGGCGACACCGAACAGCTCGTGCGCGAAAACGAGAGCGTCTATATTTTTGCCACCCAATGGCACCGGCTCGAAAATCCCGGAAAAGTTCCGGTCGAAATCATCGAGGTGCAAATTGGCAGCTATCTGGGCGAGGATGACATTTTGCGCACTGACGACGTTTATCGCCGCGCCCCCGACGAGACGAAGTGAAAACGCCTGCGCGCTGATCGGGCAGCGGCAGGCGTTGCAAAGAGGAGCTCGACGGGGCACGGGGCCCCGCCAACGGATCGAGTGATCAGGCAAGCAGAATGACGTCGACGATCATGAACGTATCGGGGTCGACGATGACCACTTGATCATTGAAGATGAAGTAGCGATAGCGGCGATAATCCGGAACAATCACGACGACGTCCTCAGGGATCGCAACCAGCGTCACGGTCCGCGGCACGACAACGCCGACACGCGGTGTGATATTGATGTTGGCCACGACCGCTTGACTGCGGCGCGTGGAGAAGACCGAACGGACACGCGTCTTCTGCTCGGTCGTCACGTTGATGGTGACGTTGGTCTGCGATCCCTGACGAACCTCGCCGCCACCGCTCTGCGATGTGCCAGCTCCAGTCGTCGTTCCCTTGGTGGTATCGCCAGCCTTCTGCTGCTTGTCGCTAGCTTTGTCCTTGGCCGTATCGCCAGCCTTCTGTTGGGGAGCGTCGCCAGATTTGGGAGTCTGGGCCTGGCTGCCCTTATCCATACCCGAACCCTGCTTCTGAGTGGGTGCTTGGACATCTTTACCGGGCGCTTGAGCGCCCTTGTCGGACGGAGCCGTTTGCGCGGCCGGCGCGCCCTTGTCGGAGGGAGCCGAGTCGCCTTTCGGGGGCGATTGAGCGACCGCGATGCCAGCGGTTGCCAGCAGAGCCGCCAAACTGACGGAAACGAGATGTTTATTCATGTCGATACTCCTGAGCGAGACCTATCCAACCGCTAAAACCTTCGGCTCGACACGTCAGTTCCGGCTCAATCGAAGCCAGCAACGAAAATAAGTGTTTCCCCTCCACGTGCTGTGACTTCTCATTCTCGCCGTGTCGTCGCCGCATGTGCTGGCTGCGGTGGCGCTCGCTTTCACGTTGGCAAGTCAGTGCATTCCGGCCTACTCATCATGTCACCGCATCGCGAACGTCGAGACCGCCATGTCCGCTTCCCCCGCACGTGCAGCATCTCCAGACAAAACCCCCTATTTCGACCCCGTGAGCGTGCGGCTCGAACTGACGGGCATGTTTTGTGCCAGCGGCGAAAACCCGGTTGCAGCGCGGCCAGCCCTTCTGGAGCGATTGAAGCAGTTGATACGGGAGGCGCGCGTGCAGGCGCGAGCGGGTCTCGACGCCGACGGCAATGGTCGACGATGCGCCGAAGGGCTGTCCAATTTCACCGACGAGCTCATCCGATTGATTTACGATTACACCACCGCCCACGTGTACCGCACCGACAATCCCAGTGACGCGGAACATATGGCGGTGATCGCAACCGGAGGCTATGGCCGCGGATTGCTGGCCCCGGGCTCCGACATCGATTTGCTGTTTCTGTTACCCTACAAGCAGACGCCCTGGGGTGAAAGTGTCGTCGAGTACATGCTGATGCTGCTCTGGGACCTCAATCTCAAAGTCGGCCATGCGACCCGCACGATCGACCAGTGTCTGAAATTCGCCCTCGCCGACATGACCACGCGCACGGCCGTGCTCGACTCGCGGTTGATCTTGGGCGTGCGCTCCTTGTTCGAGACCCTCGAAGCGCGGTTTGCGGCCGAAGTCGTCCGAGGCACGGCCGCCGCGTTCATCGAGGCCAAGCTTGCCGAGCGCGATACGCGTCACAAGCGATCCGGCGAGTCGCGCTATCTGGTCGAGCCCAACATCAAAGATGGCAAAGGCGGCTTGCGCGACCTACACACCCTGCATTGGCTGGCCCGCTACATGGCCGGTGGAGGTCCCGATACGCGCGATCCCATCCGCGAGCCGATCTTCACGCGCACCGAGCAGCACACGTTCCGCCACTGCGAGGATTTCCTGTGGACCGTGCGGTGCCATCTGCACTTCCTCGCCGATCGACCCGAGGAGCGCCTGTCCTTCGATCGCCAGCCCGCCTTGGCACAGCGGCTCGGCTACCAAGCGCGGCGCGGCCTCAAGGGCGTCGAGCGCTTCATGAAGCACTACTTTCTGATCGCCAAAGACGTCGGTGATCTGACGACGGTGTTGTGCTCGGGCCTGGAAGTGCAGCAGATGAAGCGCTCGCCGGGCCTCGATGCGCTGTTTGATCCGCTCGGTTGGCGCAGGCGCCGCCGCATCCGCCGCATCAGTGACTTTCGCATCGACAACGGCCGCCTGAACGTCGCGGACGCCGATGTTTTCCGGCGCGATCCCGTCAATTTGATCCGGTTCTTCGCCTATGCCGAAGAGACCTCGACGTTTCTGCATCCCCAAGTTCTGCGCTTGATTCGCCAGTCGATGCGGCTGATCGACGACACGCTGCGCAACGATCCGGAAGCCAACCGCATTTTCTTGGGGCTGCTGACCGCGCCCGGCAATCCCGAGGCGACGCTGCGGCGCATGAACGAAGCTGGCGTGCTCGGCCGCTTCATTCCCGAATTCGGCACGGTGGTGTCGATGATGCAATTCAACATGTACCACCACTACACGGTCGACGAGCACCTGATCCGCACGGTCGGTGTCGTGTCGGAAATCGACCGGGGGGAGGCGGGCCAAATGCACCCGCTGGCCGACAAGCTGATCAAGACGGTGGAGAACCGGCGGGTTCTGCATGTCGCTGCGTTCCTACACGACATCGCGAAAGGTCGCCCGGAAGACCACTCGATTGCGGGCGCTCGCGTAGCGCGCCACTTGTGTCCGCGTTTGGGCCTGACGCCAGCGGAAACCGAACTCGTCGCATGGTTGATCGAGCATCATCTGGATATGAGCACGATCGCGCAGAGCCGCGACCTCTCCGATCCCAAGACCATTCGCGACTTCGCCGACATCGTGCAGACGATGGAACGCATGGCGTTGCTGCTGATGCTGACGGTTGCCGATATTCGAGCTGTCGGGCCGACGACTTGGAATGGTTGGAAGGGCCAGCTGCTGCGGACCCTGTTCAATGAAACAGCGCCGTTGGTCGAGGGCCGCTCTGCCGAGAAAGGCCAGGCTGAACGTATTGCCGAAGCCAAGCAGGCGTTGCAGGAGGCCTGCGCGGCGGCTGCGATTGCCCAGACCACGGGCTCCGCCTTCATCGACCGCCACTACCCCGAGTATTGGATCAAGACGGATACGAAGCGGCAGCTCGACCATCTGCGGTTGGCCGAACGCGCGGAAGCCAGTGGGATCAATTTTGCCACGAGTTTTCAGACGGACGCCTTCACCGCCGTGACCGAGCTGTCGGTGATGGCACCCAACCACGCTCGCCTGTTGGCGCTTTTCGCCGGCGCCTGTGCGGCGACGGGTGCCAATATCGTGGGAGCACACGTGGCGACGACGCGCGACGGGTTCGCGCTCGACACGTTCCTCTTGCAACGCGAATTCGACGAGGATGACGACGAGCGACGGCGCGCAAGTCGGATCGGGGCGACGATCGAGAAGCTGCTGGTCGGCAAGGAGCGATTGTCGACGCTGATGGCGAAGAAGCGCGAGCCCAGATCAGCGCTGCGCGCCTTCACCGTGACGCCCGAGGTGATCATCGACAATACCGTGTCGGATCAGTTCACGGTCATTGAAGTCGCCGGTCTCGACCGGCCGGGCCTGCTCTACGAGCTGACGAGCGCGCTGTCGGACCTCAACCTCGATATCACCTCGGCCCACATCACCACATTCGGCGAGCGTGCCGTCGATGCGTTCTACGTCACCGACCTGACGAACAAAAAGGTTACGGCATCGCCCCGCCAGGAGGCGATCAAGCAACGGCTCGAAACCGTGCTCGCCGGGTCACCGGAGACGGTCAAAGCATAGACTTGGCACCCGACCCGTCGAAAGCGTCACGTCAGCGCTGGAAAGAGGTCGCGATAACCGATGGCGGCACGGTCGAAAATAATGTCGTTGGGGCGCAACGGCCGCGCGAGCGACAGACCCGCCATCGTGCGGCACCGCGACAGCGCCACATAGGCTTGGCCGTGCGCGAAGGTGCCCCGCCCCAGATCGATGTAGACCCGATCGAGCGTCAGGCCTTGGCTCTTGTGAATGGTGAGTGCCCAGGCCAGCCGAACAGGCAACTGCTTGAAAGTGCCAGCGATGCTCTCGACGATTTTCTCGGCCGTGGTGTCGTAGGCATAGCGCCGGGTTTCCCACGACACGGGTTCGACTTCGTACTCGCGGCCGTCGATCTCGACGAAGACGCTGGCGTCCTCGAGGCGGGCGATGCGCGCGACGGTGCCGTTCACCCAGCGTCGCTCGGCGTCGTTACGCAGCAAAATGACTTTGGCGCCCGCTTTCAGCACCAGGGTCTGTTCGGTCGGCTGGGCGCCTTGACCGAATTCGCCGGTCACCTCGGCAGAATACGTACGCGCCGTGCCGGGAAGCGCTTCGAGAAACGCCGCATTGATGCGGTTTGCTGCCGCATTGGTCGGCGTCAGAATGACGTAAGGATCGCCTTCGCTCAGCGTGCGGATGGGGGCTACCCGCTCATTGAGATGCGCGAGATCGGACACGGTCGCGTCGCCGTCGCGAATGCGATTGAGGACTTCGATGAGGGCGGGGTCGCTCTGGCGAAAGATGCGGCTCAATTCGATGAGGCGGGTGCCGGCGCCTTCGCGCAGCGCCGGGATGGTGAAGAAAAACGGCCCGCCGAAGTTCGTGTCCAGATGCTCGGCGACTTCGTTTTCCTGCACGATCGGTGGCAGTTGGTTGAGATCGCCGAACATGACGAGGCGCAGGCCCCCGAAGGCTTCGCGCGGGCGACCACGATTGAGGCGCAAGGATTGATCGATTGCCCACATCAGGTCGGACCGCACCATCGAGACTTCGTCGATGACGAGCAAACGCAGTTTGCGCATCAGGCTGCCATTGCGGCTGCGTTTGATGTCGTCGCGGCCGATCAACCGCGGGGGAAGACCGAAGAACGAATGAATGGTCTGGCCACCGACGTTGACGGCGGCGAGGCCCGTGGGCGCGACGACGACCATCGGTTCGGCCACGAGATCGGGCAGTGCCCGCAGCAGGGTGGATTTGCCGCTGCCGGCACGACCCGTGATGAAGAGATGACCGTCACCCGATCGCACATGATCGACAGCCGTCTCCCACTCGGGTGTGGGGTCGACACCGGCAGGCCAGGCGATGGGAGTGGTGCGCGGGGCCGGCGGCGGGCTCGTCGTCGGGGGCTCGGATGGCGGCACGCGCGGCTCCTCGGATCGGTGTGCCCTCCTACCGGCATCGCGACGGGGTGTCAAAGGCGGGTCGCGACCGGTGCCGTCGAGCGCTGTGGCTGGCGCGGCAGGCGCGGGGCGGCTTGACCTGCCCGCCCCAGGGGACTAACAACACGCCTCTTGGGTCCACCGCGCTGGCGACAGAGGCACGCGACGGCATCGGGGCATAGCTCAGCCTGGTAGAGCGCCTGCTTTGGGAACAGGGTACACTGTTCTCCAGGCCACCCCCAGCCAACCGCAAACATCCAAAAACGCCAATCTTTTCAATTGACCGTTCCTCTACGTACCTCTACCCATTCCCCTGTAACGCAGCATGCAAAAGTGCAAAATGAGTGCAAAACGGCTTCACTTCACCGAGTTGGCCCTGTCCCGGATGTCGACCCCAGGTGTCTACTACGACACCAACATCAGAGCGTTCGGCTGCCGCATCGGGAAACATTCCCGCACCCTGTTCGTCGTTAAAAATGGGGGCCATCGGGTCACACTCGGGCGGTTCCCTGAGCTCGATCTCAAGACCGCGCGGCGGCGCGCCCAGGAGGTGCTTTTTGAGGCCCCGGTACAGATGCCTGCCATCCTCTGACTACCTTCGGGCATTCAGTGAAGACCTCGACCCCTCCTGTTAGGAGGGGTCTTTCTTTTTGTAATCGACTACTTGCCCTTCTTTTTGAGCCAAGAGTCGATGAAC
>JANOHP010000093.1:0-9741 GCA_031406575.1 Hyphomicrobiales bacterium | reverse complement strand
GCTGAAAGCCGTGCTGAAAGAAGTGCAGTCGGCCGAAGGCCGCGTCGTGCTGTTTATCGACGAGTTGCACACCGTCGTCGGAGCCGGTGCGGCCGAGGGAGCGATGGACGCGAGCAATCTGTTGAAGCCCGCGCTGGCTCGTGGGGAACTTCATTGCGTCGGCGCGACGACGCTCGACGAGTACCGCAAGTACATCGAAAAAGACGCGGCGCTCGAACGTCGATTCCAGCCGGTCATCGTGCAAGAGCCGAATGTCGAGGACACGATCTCGATCCTGCGCGGATTGAAAGAGCGGTACCAGACGCACCACGGGGTTCGCATCAAGGACGCCGCGCTCGTGGCCGGCGCCAAATATCGCGGTGAGTTCGAAGAACGTCTGAAAGCCGTGTTGAAGGAGATCGAGGCTGAAGCGGGCCGGGTCATCCTGTTCATCGACGAGCTGCACACGATCGTCGGCGCCGGCAAAGCCGAGGGCTCGATGGATGCGGGCAATCTGCTGAAACCCGCACTGGCGCGCGGCGAGCTACACTGCATCGGCGCCACCACGCTCGACGAGTACCGCAAGCACATCGAGAAGGATGCGGCGTTGGCGCGCCGCTTCCAGCCCGTATTCGTGAACGAGCCCAATGTCGTGGACACGATCTCGATCCTGCGCGGCTTGAAGGTGCGCTACGAGCTGCACCACGGCGTACGCATCACCGACAGCGCGCTGGTGGCGGCGGCGACACTCTCCAATCGCTACATCACCGACCGCTTTCTGCCCGACAAAGCCATCGACCTGATGGACGAGGCAGCCTCGCGGCTCAAGATGGAAATCGACAGCAAGCCCGAGGAATTGGACGTCATCGATCGCGATCTCATGCAGATGAAGATCGAGCGCGAAGCGTTGAAGAAGGAAACCGATCCGGGGTCCAAAGAACGCCTCGGCCATCTGGAGAAATCGATCGCCGACCTGGAGGAGCAGTCGAGCGAGCTGACGCGGCGCTGGGAGGCCGAGAAGAGCAAGCTCGATGTTGCCCAGAAGTTCAAGGAGGAGTTGGACGCGCTGCGTACCGAGCTGGCGCAGGCACAGCGCCGCGGCGACCTCGCCAAGGCCGGAGAAATCGCCTACGGGCGCATTCCCGATGTCGAGAAGCGGTTGAAGGCAGCCGAAGCCGGGGACGGGAAAAGCTCCGTGATGGTGGAGGAGGCGGTGACGCCCGATCACATCGCGGGCGTGGTGTCGCGCTGGACGGGCGTGCCGGTGGAACGCATGCTCGAGGGCGAGAGGGAAAAACTGCTGCAGATGGAAGTGTCCATCGGCAACCGCGTGGTCGGGCAGGCGGAAGCCGTCAAAGCAGTGTCGACGGCGGTGCGCCGCGCGCGGGCCGGCTTGCAGGACCCCAACCGTCCCATGGGATCGTTCATGTTCCTGGGGCCAACGGGCGTCGGCAAGACCGAGCTGACCAAAGCGCTCGCGGGCTTCCTGTTCGACGACGAGGCCGCGCTGCTGCGCATCGATATGTCGGAGTACATGGAGAAGCATTCCGTTGCGCGCTTGATCGGCGCGCCTCCGGGTTACGTCGGCTACGAAGAGGGCGGCGCGCTGACCGAAGCCGTGCGCCGGCGGCCCTATCAGGTGATCCTGTTCGACGAGATCGAAAAGGCGCACCCCGACGTGTTCAACGTGCTGTTGCAGGTGCTCGACGATGGGCGCTTGACGGATGGCCAGGGCCGCACCGTCGATTTCAAGAACACGCTGATCGTGCTGACGTCCAACATCGGCGCGGAGTATCTGGTGGCGGTGAAGGACGGCGGCGACATGGTGCAGGCGCGCGAGCTGGTGTTGGCGGAAGTGCGCACCAAGTTCCGACCCGAGTTCCTGAACCGGCTCGACGAGATCATCATCTTCCAGCGCTTGGGCCGCGATCAGATGGGCCGCATCGTCGACATCCAGATGGGCCGCCTGCAAAATTTGCTGGCGGATCGTAAGATTACGTTGGAGCTGGACAACGAGGCGCGCAATTGGCTCGCCAACCTGGGCTATGAACCCGCTTACGGTGCACGTCCCCTCAAACGCGTCATCCAGCGCAACGTCCAAGACGCGCTGGCCGACAAGATCTTGGCGGGCGTGGTCAAAGACGGCGATACCGTGAGGTTGTCTGTGCGCGACGGCGCCATCGCCATCAACGGCGAGGCGGTGTCGCTGGCGGCGTGACGTTCTGGTTCCCCGGCCGAAGCTGCGCGATAGCGCAGGGTGCGACGTCCGGGAAACCGAAGACGTGAATGGCCTTGGAGCTGGAGCGCCACCGCTGCGCTTACACGCTCGCGTACTTGGCAATCGTGTCCTTCCATCCCGCCGCATCCTCGGGCGAGGCGATGACCTGCTTGAGGCCGGCCATCGGCGAGGCTGGCACCAACACGCGCGTCACGCCGAGCTTGGCCAATGCTGGAATATCATCGAGGGAGTCGGGCAAGCTCACCGTCATCTCGATTGTCGCGGGATCACGCCCCGCATCGCGCGCGGCTTGGCGCACGATGTCGAACAGCTCGACGGGTGCGCCGCGCGCCGGGAAGAAGCCGTCGCCCAGCCGGCCCGCCCGTTTGGCGGCAGCTTCCGAGTGTCCCCCGACGATCAGCGGCACGTGCTTGTTGACGGGTTGCGGGCGGCAATAGGCCTCGCGGAAATTCACGTACTTGCCGCAGAACGTCGGCTTGTCGGCGCTCCACAACTCGCGCATGGCCTGCATGTATTCGTCGGTGCGCCGACCCCGATCCTCGAAGGGCACGCCCAGCGCCTCGAACTCCTCCTTCAACCAACCCACGCCGATGCCGAGCATGATGCGCCCGCCCGACATGTAATCGAGCGTCGCCACTTGCTTCGCCACCACCACGGGATTGTGCTGTGGCAGGATCATGATGCCGGTGGCGAACTTGATGCGCGTGGTCACCGAGGCCACGAACGCCATCCAGATCAGCGGATCGGGCAGCGGAATGGCGTCGTTGCCGCCCGCCATCTTGCCGCTGTCCGCGTAAGGATAAGCCGAGCCATAGCCGCCCGGAACGACGGTGTGCTCGACGGTCCACATGGACTCGAACCCTGCTGCCTCGCCCGCCTGCGCCAGCGCCACCGCCTGCGCCGGATCGACGAAGCGTCCCGTATTGCAGTACCGCAGTCCGAATTTCATGGGCTTGCCTCCGATCTGTCATTCAATGTCCGCTCGACATCTTCCACGTCATTCCCGACTTCGCGGGAATGACAGTTTGGGAGTGAGCATCGCTTTCGAATTCTATCCCTGAATCGAAAACCCGCCGTCGACCGGGATCGCGGTTCCCGTCACGAAATCGGAGGCTTTGGACCCCAAGAACATGGCGATGCCGGAGAAGTCGTCCGGAACGCCCCAGCGGGCTGCGGGAGTCCGCTTCAGCACATTCTCGTGCAGGCTGTCGATCTGCTCACGCGCCTTCATCGTCATGTCGGTATCGATCCACCCGGGCAGGATGGCGTTGACTTGGATGTTGTCGACGGCCCACGCGGTGGCGAGCGCGCGCGTCATCTGCACGATGCCGCCTTTGGAGGCCGCGTAGGGCGTGGCGAAGGGCGCGCCGAAAATCGACATCATCGAGCCGATGTTGATGATCTTGCCGCCACCGCCGGCCTTCATCGCCGGGTGCGCGGCATGCGAACAATAAAACGCGCCGTCGAGGTTGATCGACAGAACTTCGCGCCACTCCGACATGGCGTAGGCCTCGGGACGCTTGCGGATGTTGATGCCAGCGTTGTTCACGAGAATGTCGAGCCGGCCCATCTTCGCCACGGCGGCGTCGATCATCGCCTTGCAGGATTTATCGTCGGCGACGTTGACTTCGAGCACCGCGGTCTCGACCCCGAGTTTTGCGATCTCGGCGGCGGCAGCCTTCGATTTCGCGGCGTTGCGACCGGCGATGACGACATTGGCGCCGCCCAGTGCAAACCCGCGCGCCATACCCAGACCGATGCCACCGTTGCCACCGGTGATGACCGCCACCTTACCTTTGAGATCGAATAATGACATGGCGTTGCGTCTCCTGGGTTCCACTACGCATTGATCCGTGCGACTACGTTAAGGGGCTGAGAGCCGCACGCCAAGACCGCGTCGCTCGAATCAGCGCCCAGGATCACTCTCACGCATCGGTGAGCATGGCTCGAAAACGAAAAACCCTTCCCTACGATTGCGGCAAGTGTCCGGGCTATTGCTGTAGCTATCCGCTGATCCCCCTCGACAAACGGGATGTGTCGCGATTGGCCAAGCATCACAAGCTGACCTTCGAGGTCGCCCGGAAACGCTTCACCAAGCAGGCCTTCGGTCGCAAGTACGCGATGCGGCGCAAGGTCGACGAGCACTTCGGCAAGATTTGTCGCTTTTTCGACACGACCGAACGGCGATGCACCATTTACGCCGCGCGTCCTGCCATCTGCCGCAGTTTTCCCGGCAAAGGCCGCTGCGGCTACTATGATTTCCTCACCTTCGAACGTCGCTCGCAGGACGATCCGGAGTGGGTGGCGCTGACCTCGCACGATTGATGCGCAAACGCGCGTCCCCGTGCTGGCGTTGATCGGGGTCGATGAGGTAATGTGGGTGCCAGCTAGGGACGCACGAACCGAGGTCGGCGACCCTTCTTGGATATCGCGTCATGAAGGACACCAACCACCTCGAGATCACACCGAAGCTCATCGACTTCGGCTCGAGTGTCATTCAACTCTCCCACGTCACGCGGGCGGGCATCTGGGTGCAGCATCCGCTGCGGCCTGCCGGAGCCGCATTGCTGCTCGTTGCCGCGGGCCTGTTCGGCCGCGAAATCTTCCTGCAGGGTGGCAAACTGGCACTCCCGGAAACGGGCTCGGTCGCCCTGTGGGCTGCGTGCGGTGCTGCGGCTCTGGGCATTTTCATGTTGGCATACGCGCGCCGATCGCTCCTGATCGCGACCAGCGATGGCGCACGTCTACTGCTGCCCGCAGGTGATGCCCAGTTCGCCAGGGCATTCACGGCGTGCATCCGCGATGCGATTGCGGCTGGTCCCGACGCGCAGACCACCTACGAGATCGACATCCCATCCCGCAGCATCACACCGCTGCCGCTCGACGATGCGCTCCATGCTCCCCTCGGCATACCCGTCGACAGTGCACACGAGAGTTCCCTTGTTCGTGCCCTCGCGACATCCGTGAGTTCCGGCCCAATGGCAACGGCTGGCGTCAGCCAAGGCACGAATGGAGCGCGCGCGCCACTTGCAGCCCCCATGATCACGCGCCATTCCGATCCTGTCGGCGCTGGCCTGCGCTCCCCCGAGATCGACCGCGACCTGTCCCGCCGTCTCGATCCGCAGCCGGCGCGCACCACAGCCACCAATGGCGCCACTCCCTTGGCGACCGGCAAGCCCGCCGATCTCACATCGCGGCTGGCGACGTCGATCCCAGCCTCGCGCCCCATCGCACGCGGCGATGGCCTGCGCGGTTTGACGGCGTTGATGAGCTTCGTCAACCGCTCCGAGATTCAACACAAAAAGGCGTTGCTCGATCTGCTGCGTGTCGTGGAAGACCACGAAAAAGGCGGCGCCGTCTCGCGGGAAGACGCTGAAGCCCATTGGCGTAGCTTCGCCGACTATGTGCAGCAGTATCTCGGCGCGGTCGATGAATTGCCCGATCTCACCCGCCGCGCGGGCCGTGGCTTGGGCGTGCCGGAGCGCAGCGCCCGCTTGTGAGCGGCGATGGATTGTGAGAGTCGCCCCTGCTTACCCTTCGATAAACGCGTCGCGCCGATAACCCTGGAGATACAGCAGCGCGGTGAGGTCGCCGTGCGTGATCGCCGCATGCGCCTGCGCCGCCACGATCGGTTTGGCCCGAAACGCCACACCCAGTCCCGCCGCTTCGATCATGGCCAGATCGTTGGCTCCATCGCCCACCGCCAGCGTGTCGTGCGGCGCCAGACCCAACTCACGCGTCAACCGTTGCAGCGTCGCGAGCTTTGCCTCGCGCCCCAGGATCGACCCCGTGACGTGTCCCGTCAGCCGACCCGCGACGATCTCCAAATTGTTGGCATAATTCTCCTGGAAGCCCGCTTTCTCCGCCACCCGCGACGTGAAATACGTGAAGCCGCCCGACACCAGCGCGGTGGCCGCGCCTGCCGCCGTCATTGTCGCCAGTGCCGTGCGCGCGCCCGCAGTGAGCGTGATGCGCTCCTGCCAGACCCGTTCGAGATCGGCCTCGGCCAGCCCGCGCAGAAGCCCCAAGCGTTCTCGCAACGCCTGTTCGAAGGCCAATTCCCCGCGCATCGCCCGCTCCGTGATCGCGGAAATCGGACCTTTCAGCCCGAGCATGTCGGCCATCTCGTCGATGCACTCCTGACCGATGATCGTGGAATCCATGTCGGCGATCAGCAGCCGCTTGCGCCGTCCTGCTGCGGGCACGACGCAGATATCGACGGGCTCACGTGCATGACGCGCCGCTACACGATCGCGGATCGCTTTGGCCTCGACCAGGTCTGCGACCTCGAAGGCGATCTCCAACGCCTCGCCGTCGCCCAGCCACGACGGCGCCGACCACGCCACGGACCCCTCGCCGATCACTTCACGTGCAATCCCCTGCACGGCAGCACCGCTTCCCGGTGCAGCGATCAAGACGAGAACGAAAGGGGTCATCGGCGGCCCTGAGGCGAGGTGAATACGAGGCGGATGCGGTCTTGGGCTTCCACCGCCCGTCGACCTCATTTATGAAGCCCCACCATATAGCCCATTCGCAGCCCTCCAGCGAGAGACCCGCCATGACCGCCATCGTCGACATCATCGGTCGCGAGATCCTCGATTCACGCGGCAATCCGACTGTCGAAGTCGACATCACGCTCGAAGACGGCTCGCACGGCCGCGCCGCCGTACCATCGGGCGCCTCGACGGGCGCCCACGAAGCCGTCGAACTGCGCGATGGCGACAAGTCCCGCTATCTCGGCAAGGGCGTGCTGAAAGCCGTTGCCGCCGTCAACGGCGAGATCGCCGAGGCCGTCGTCGGGCTGGATGCGGAAGACCAGCGCCGCCTCGATCATGAGCTGATCGCCCTCGACGGTACGCCCAACAAGAGCAGGCTCGGCGCCAACGCCATCCTCGGCGTCTCGCTCGCAACGGCGAAAGCCGCCGCCGCCGCGCGCGGGCTTCCGCTTTATCGTTACGTCGGCGGCGCATCAGCGCACATCCTGCCGGTCCCGATGATGAACATCATCAACGGCGGCGCTCACGCCGACAATCCGATCGACATTCAGGAATTCATGATCATGCCGGTCGGTGCGGACACCTGCAGCGACGCCATCCGCATGGGCGCGGAAATATTCCACACCCTGAAGAAACGCCTCTCCGATGCCGGCCACGGCACCAACGTCGGCGACGAAGGCGGCTTTGCGCCCAACCTCGCCTCCGCCGATGACGCGCTCGGCTTCATCATGGGCGCCATCGAAAGCGCGGGCTACAAAGCGGGCGACGACGTCATGCTGGCGCTCGACTGTGCCGCAACCGAGTTCTTCAAGGACGGCCGCTATCACTTGGAAGGCGAAGGCAAAACGCTCGATGGCGTCGGGATGGCCAAATATCTCGCCGATCTCGTCGACCGCTATCCGATCATTTCCATCGAAGACGGCATGAGCGAAGACGACTGGGACGGCTGGAAAGCATTGACCGACCTCGTCGGCGCCCGCTGCCAGCTCGTCGGCGACGATCTTTTCGTGACCAATACACGACGCCTGTCACGCGGCATCGAAAACGGTATCGCCAACTCGATCCTGGTGAAGGTCAACCAGATCGGCTCACTGTCGGAGACCCTCGACGCCATCGATATGGCGCATCGCGCGCGCTACACGGTCGTCATGTCGCACCGATCCGGCGAAACCGAGGACTCCACGATCGCCGATCTCGCCGTCGCCACCAACTGCGGACAAATCAAGACGGGCTCGCTGTCGCGCTCCGACCGCCTCGCCAAATACAATCAACTCATCCGCATCGAAGGCGAACTGGGCGACGTCGCGCGCTACGCGGGACGTCGTGTGGTGCGGAACGGGTGACTGAAGCTGGTACAAACCGGGCTGAGCCCTGACAGTTTAGTCTGGGTCGAGGCCTGACAGATCGAGGCCTGACGAATCGCCGCCAATCAATTGGGAAAGGCTGATCTCACTCAATCAGCAGGCTGCCATGCCTTGGAGCGCTTCACGGCAGCAACCCCGACCTTGACGTCCCGAGTGCTCGTCTGGGCAAGTCGATAGACGATATATTGGTTTAAGCTGACCCCATTCGAATCCGACAATTCTACGAGTTTGGCATGCAGATCCGAAGGCATGCGGACCAAAAACCGTCCGCTGTGCTTCGGTTTTCGGGCCAAATCAGTTGGCGCAGGAACTGAGTTCCCGACAGCTTTCGCAGCTTCGATCCAAGCTGAAATCGCATGCTCGAGTTCGGCCAGAGCCTCGACTTGCGTATCTCCACCTGCCGAGCATCCCGGCAAGTCAGGAGCTGTTGCGATGAAGCATTTGTCTTCACCGCTCCAAAAGACGCTGGCTGGGTAGCGTGTTGTGTTGTTCACAGATCGCCCTCGTACTTTTCGATCATCTCGAGCAACTGCCGAACTTGATAGGCCAGAATTCGACCATTCCTATTTTGGAAATTCAGAATGGTCCTCTCCCCGCTTCGAGCGAAGGTCACATGACTGCCAGACCCGCCTTTTCGCTCGAACCCGATCCAGCCAGCCACCTTGCAAGCATCGTCGAACCTCACATCGCCAGGGTTTCGTCTGATGCTTTCGATGACCTTGGCACGCGGGCTCATGAAATGATACTACATATGATATCGCGCTATGGCTACCGCAAGGTTCACAGGCCACAAAGTTGAATTTTAATGATGCCGCTTCCCCGCCGCAGGCCGCACCAGGATCAGACGATCGCTCGGATGCGCGAAGCCCAGCATTTGGCGGGCGAGGTCGTCGATGTAATCGGGATCGGGCTGCTCGCCGCCGAGGAGAACCGTCTCTCTTTCGAGGCGGGAGCGCACGGCCTCGTGCGCCCTGATCTCCTGCTCCACCGTCGTGGAGCGTTCAATCAGCTTGAAGCGCGCTGCGAGGCCGTGCCGCCCTTGCATCGTATGATAGGCGAAGTACGTCGTGAGGCACAGACAGAGAAGCACAACCAGACTCGGTCGCCTCGGGACGCTGACGCTATCATTTTGTGTGGTACGCAACACGGACCGACGACCTGATGTCTACCGGGAACTCCTCTGTCATACAGCGCCGTGGTTAAGCCCCAGTAAAGTTACGCTCCGCGTCCGGACGGTTGTGATCATTTGTGAGATATCTGTCTGGCCGGACCCTGGCTCGCCATCTGAGTGACCGGCGTTTCGCGCTCGACATAACCGAACGTTTGTAGAACGCGCAGCCCGACCCAGCACAGCAAGGCCCACGCCGCGCCAAGGCAAAGTCCCGCCAGAACATCACTCGGCCAATGCACGCCCAAATAAACGCGGCTGAAGCCCACGAGGAGAGAGAGCATCGCCGCGAGCACGATGACGTAGGTTTTCACTGCGGCGCGACAATCAAGGTGCGAGGGCAGCGTCAATCAGGGTGCGAGGGCAGCGTCAATCAGGGTGAGACTGCGCCGGGGCTGGGGTGACGGAGGTGTGCCCGGCATGGGCACTGGATTGGAGGTGGAAGTCCTTCACGGGGCGAGTTGGTAGCAACCGTGAGCCGGAGGCAACTGCATG
>JANOHP010000067.1:0-35342 GCA_031406575.1 Hyphomicrobiales bacterium | reverse complement strand
CGGTGCGAACGACGGTTCGCACCCGAAGCCGCCATCCGACGGTACAGTGGGTGGAGAAAGACAGCAGTTCACGGGGCGGGAAGGTGTCCGCCAAAACCAAAACCCTATCGGACCCGCGGCCCTACCGCCCCGTGCCCCTCGATTATTTCCAACCGATCGGTGAATTCTACCGGGCGGCGGCATGGTATTGAAGACACGGCAAGACTTGACAAGCGCGCGAACTCGCGCACGAAGGGTGGTGACATCTCCCGCCCGTGAACCGCTGCCCACGAAAGGCACTGCACGCATGACGATCCAACCGCTCACGGGCATTCGTGTGATCGACCTGACGCGGGTTCTGTCGGGTCCCTTCTGCACGATGTTGCTGGCCGACATGGGCGCCGACGTCATCAAGATCGAAACCGGCCAGGGCGACACGGTACGCAGTGCGGGTGCGCAGAAAGAGGGCTTGAGCTGGTATTTCGCGAGCTTCAACCGCAACAAACGTTCCGTGGTGCTGGATCTGCGCAAGGACGAGGCGAAAGCCATTCTCGCCAAGCTTCTGGTCGACGCGGACGTGCTGGTCGAGAATTTCCGCCCCGGTGTCCTCGCGGACATGGGCTTCGACGCCGCGCGGCTGGAGACAATCAATCCCCGGCTCATCGTGGCCAGCATCAATGGCTATGGTTCGAGTGGGCCCTATGTCGATCGGCCCGCGTTCGATTTCATCGCGCAAGCTATGAGCGGCTTCATGGGAACGACGGGCGAACCGGATGGACCGCCCCTGCGCACGGCACTGCCGATCACGGATCTGGTCGCGGGGCTCTATTGCGCCTTCGGCATCGTCAATGCGCTGCGGGCGCGGGATTTGACTGGCCGGGGACAGCGCGTGGAGGCGGCGATGGTCAACGGCACCGTCAGCATGCTCGCCTACCTCGCATCGGAATTCTTCGCCACCGGCCAAGACCCGCAGCGCACCGGCAACGATCATCCCATCATCGCGCCCTACAGCCTCTACAGCGCGCGCGGCGGCGACATCGCGGTGGCGCCCGCCACCAATGAAACTCTCGACCGGTTCATGAAGGCCCTGGGCCTGGAAGAAATGTTGACCCGGCCGCAATACGATACGCCGCAGAAGCGGCACGCCCGGCGCGACGAGTTCCGCAGACCCATCGAAGCCGTGCTCGCAACCGACTCACAAGACAGCTGGATCGAGCGTCTGAACGCGGCCGGCGTTCCCTGCGGTAAGGTGCTGAACGTCTCGCAGGTCATGGCCGATCCGCAGATCGCGGCGCAGGAGATGGTGCTCGACGTCGATCATCCCGGCCACGGCACCGTGCGCATGGTCGGCTTCCCGGTGAAGCTCTCCGACACGCCCGCGCGCGTACGCCGACCCGCGCCCAATTTGGGACAACATACGCGGGAAGTCCTGCGCGAAGCCGGGTTCGACGAGGCTGAAATCACCCGGCTGGGGTCCACCAAGATCGTGGGCTGAGACGTCACCTGCCCCGACACATGCCGCGCCATCTCGGGGCGTACGTCCGGATCGAAAACAAGGTGATCGACCCGACGTAGTCGTCATGCTCGACCGTGGCTGTGCCGAACGAATTGCTGCGCCAACGCTGAACTGTCACGCGGGTCGCGTTGTCGAGAGTATTTGCCTCGAGAGCCGCTTTCGCCTTGTCCCGAGACTTCTCGAACCATTCTTTGACGCAGGGATGCTCGTTCATTTCGGCGCGATTTTGCGCGGTCACATGCACCGTGGTGGTGTCGGTGCAGACGAAGGTCTCGCTGGCTCGGGCAGGAAGCGAACCCACTCCGACAGCGCCTGCAATGAGCGCAGAAAACGTTCGACTCCACCGCATCGCAACGCCTCCGCTTGAATGCCTCGACACGTTCGTCGAAGCATATACCGGGCCAGTTACGAGTTGCGCATAAACTTTGAGAACTATGGCTAAGACGCGAGCCGAGCTCTGACCACCCGATCATCGCCAAAGCGGGGTCTCATCAGCGGCGTTGACCCGCGCGAACGGTCCGCACTCTTGCGTCGCTGCTCGCGTCGTCCCCCGTCTGGGATCGACTTGCATCCGCACTGGCGGGCACGACGTTGGACCGTGCATCGGTGGCCAGCGACCCCTCACCAGGTCCGCTCGCCTTCGCACCTTCGGGTTGAGTACCGCCGGCTTTGTGATCGCGCTTCTTTCTGCGCGCGGCCTGCGCCTCGAACCACGCCCGGACACAGGGATGCTGGTACTGTTCCGCCCGGTTCTGGCTGGTGACTTCGATGAAGGTGCCATCGGCGCACGCGAAGCGTTCGCTCGCCACGGCCGATTGCGCCAACGCAGAGAGCGCCAGAACCAGAAGTGCGATATGACCGAGAGGATTGACACGCATGGCGGCGGCTCCTGAGAAGCAAGACCCCGCGACGCTCACACGAAACACTTAACGTTTGGTTGTACTGACGGCCAATCGGCCGACCCATTCCGGCGCACAGTTCCGCCGACGGTTTCGTAGTGAATATTCAGGTAATTTGGAGCGGGCGAAGGGATTTGAACCCTCGACCCTCACGTTGGCAACGTGATGCTCTACCACTGAGCTACACCCGCATCCTCACGCCCTCGAACCGGCACTGCCAGTCGGGTGCGAGCCGCGTATATCGCTCGAGACGATGCCGATTGCAAGCGTCTCCCACCACCGCGATGAATCCAGGCGAGGTTCGCGGGACATTCGTCGAGATCGCGGCTGGGTTCCCGGAGTCGAGCCCCTTTTCACCATGTTGACAGAAAGGTCGCGTCGCTTATTGTGCCCCCACAGCCAATCGACGCCTGCGGAAGAGACCGGTTCGTCAGTAAAGCCGGCGCCGACGGAGCAACCGCCCCGGAAACTCTCAGGCAAACGGACCGCAGGTCGATGGCACTCTGGAAAGCGGCGGCATGATGATGTGCGGCCCACCGAAGGGGTAAAGCTGCGTTTCGATTGCGATCCGCAGCTCAAATCTCTCAGGTTCCGTGACAGAGGGGGCTTGCACTCGCGTTCAGCGTTGAACGCGGGAATCGAGCCGCGTGAGACCTCGTCGTGGGACCTTCTCCAGCCGCCGATGCGCCTCTGGCGCGGACTCCTCTGTTCGATCTGCACGTTGCCGCCGGCGCCAAGATGGTGCCGTTTGCCGGTTACGAGATGCCCGTCCAGTACCCGCCGGGCGTGCTCAAGGAGCACCTGTGGACGCGGGAGTACGCGGGGCTTTTCGATGTTGCGCATATGGGGATCGCGGTCCTGCAGGGGCCCGACAACGCCACGGCAGCGCGCGCCCTCGAGACATTGGTACCCGCCGCGATTGGCGAGCTGACGCCGGGCCAGCAGCGCTACACGCAGCTTCTCGCCGACGACGGCGGCATTCTCGACGACTTGATGGTGACGCGCCCGCCCGGACCGACGTCCGACGGTTCGTTGATGTTGGTCGTGAACGCAGGATGCAAGGACGCGGACTTCGCGTATCTGCGTGGGCGCCTACCGGCCAACGTGACGCTCTCTGTCACCGATGATCGCGCGCTGGTGGCCCTACAGGGACCGGCGGCGGCGCGCGTGCTGGCGCCGCATATCCCGGGCATCGATAGGCTGGCGTTCATGTCGGGCACGTTCTCCACGCTTCGCGGACACACCGTGTTCGTCACGCGCTCGGGTTATACGGGCGAAGACGGCTACGAGATCGCCATTGCGAATGCGGGGGCGGCAGACGTCTGGCGTCTGCTGGCGTCCGATCCCTTGGTGGCCCCTATCGGGTTGGGCGCGCGCGACTCGCTGCGGCTCGAGGCGGGGCTGTGCCTTTACGGCCATGACATCGACGCCACCACCAGCCCGATCGAAGCGGACCTCGCGTGGTCGATCCAAAAGCGGCGCCGCATCGAGGGCGGCTTCCCCGGTGCGGATCGCATCCAACGCGAGTTGCGCGATGGGCCGTCGCGTCGGCGGGTCGGCATTCGCCCCACGGGTCGCGCACCGGCGCGCGAGGGCACGGAAATTCTCTCCGCTACGGGAGACCCGATCGGCATCGTCACGTCGGGTGGGTTCGGGCCGACCGTCAACGGACCCATCGCCATGGGTTACGTGACCAGCACGCACGCCACGCCCGGCGCCCCGCTTCAGCTCGTCGTGCGCGGCAAGCCCCTACCCGCAGAGGTGGTCGGCCTGCCGTTCACGCCCCATCGTTACGCCCGCAAACCTTGATCAATCCGGAGGGACAATGGCCACGCTCCACTTCACCAAAGACCACGAATGGGTCCGCACGGAAGGCGATGTCGCCACGATCGGCATCACCAAGCACGCCGCCGAGCAACTGGGCGATGTCGTGTTCGTCGAAGTGCCCGACGTGGGCCGTAAAGTGGTTGCCGGCGACGCCTGCGCCGTCGTCGAAAGCGTCAAAGCGGCAAGCGACGTCTACGCACCGGTTTCGGGCGAGGTGGTCGAAGCCAATGCCGCGATTGCGGCCTCCCCCGGCGCCGTCAACGAAGACCCGGAAGGCGCGGGCTGGTTCTACAAGTTGCGATTGTCCAACACAGGCGAGCTGTCCGGACTGATGGACAAGACGGCGTACGATCAGTTCGTGAAGGATCATTGAATGCGATACCACCCTCTGACCGACGCCGACCGCCGTGACATGCTGGCCAAGATCGGCGTCGCGTCCATCGACGATTTGTTCCTCGACGTGCCACGCGAAAAACTCATGCGCGCGCTGCCCGATCTGCCGCGCACCAAAGGTGAGCTCGAGGTCGAGCGAGAGATGGGACGGCTGGCAGCGCAGAATACGCCAGCGGGATCGGTGCCGTTTTTCGTCGGCGCCGGCGCCTACCGGCATCATGTGCCGGCAACTGTCGATCACCTCATTCAACGCTCGGAGTTCTTGACGAGCTACACGCCCTATCAGCCCGAAATCTCGCAGGGCACGTTGCAATATTTATTCGAATTCCAAACGCAGGTCGCCACGCTCACCGGCATGGATGTCGCCAACGCGTCGATGTACGACGGCTCGACGGGGACGGCGGAAGCGGTGCTGATGGCGCACCGCCTGACCAAGCGCAAACGCGCGCTGCTGTCGGGCGGCCTGCATCCGCAGTATGCCGCCGTGGTCGAGACACTGGCCCACTTCGGCGGCTCGCAGGTGACCGCGCTCAAGGCTGATCCGCAGGGCACCGAAGATATTATTGCGCGCATCGACGATAAAACCTCGTGCGTCGTCGTGCAATACCCGAGCTTCTTCGGATCGATCTGCGACCTCACAACGATCGCCGATGCCGCTCATGCCAAGGGCGCGCTGCTGATCGTCGTCGTGACCGAAGTCGTGGCCCTGGGCCTCATCAGGTCACCCGGCGAGATGGGCGCCGACATCGTGGCCGCGGAAGGCCAGTCCATCGGCAACGGCCTCACCTTCGGCGGACCCTACGTCGGCCTCTTTGCGACACGCGATAAATACGTGCGGCAGATGCCGGGCCGGCTGGCCGGCGAGACGGTGGATGCGGAAGGCAAGCGCGGCTTCGTGCTGACGCTGTCGACGCGCGAACAGCATATCCGCCGCGAGAAAGCGACGAGCAACATCTGCACCAACTCCGGGCTGTGTGCGCTGGCGTTCACCATCCACATGACGCTGTTGGGTGAGGCCGGGTTACGCAAGCTGGCAAGCGTCAATCACGCGAATGCATGTGATCTGGCCAAGCGACTGTCCGGCATTGGCGGTGTCGACGTTTTGACGCCGGCATTCTTCAATGAGTTCACGATCCGCGTGCCCGGCGATGCCGCCACCGTCATCGACACTCTCGTCGACAAGGGCGTGCTGGGCGGCGTGCCGGTGTCGCGTCTGCTGCCGGGTAACGATCGGGTCCGCGACCTCATCGTCGTCGCCTCCACCGAAATCAACACCGACGACGACCGCGCCACATTTGCAACCGCGTTGCGGGAGTCGTTGCAATGACCAACCCCGCATCTGCGTTCCTCGCGCAACTCGGCGATGCGCCGTCGCCTGATCGGATCGCGGCGGCGCTCTCTCAGCACTTCGGCGCCGTGACGCTCGATCAGCTCCCCGCCGCTGCGCACCCCGCGTGGCGCGAGATCGCGCTGATGGTGAAAGCCGACGCGACGAAACCTCTGCCGACGCGCGTGATCGCGGCAACCGCGTCCTGGCCGAAGGATCGCATCGCAAAGCTCATCGATGCCGTTCGCCGTCTCGCCGCCATTCTCGAGCAGATTGAAAACGATCGGCTCGACGATGACGTGCGCGACAGCATGCGCCGCCATTACCTCTGAGAGGGAACGCACCCGATGCCCATGAACAGCACAGGCCGACCGACGACGCCGGTGTCCAGCGCCAAAAGCGAGCAGCCGACCTTCACCGGCAACCGCGGCCTCGACCACGAGGAGGCGCTGATTTTCGAGATCGGGCGCGCGGATACGACCGGCGTCGATATCCCCGAGCCCAAGGCCATCGCGAGCCGTCTCGGCGGTCTCGAACGCAAAGGCCCGATCGGGTTGCCCGGCCTGACCGAACCCGAGACGATGCGCCATTACGTGCGCCTGTCGCGCAAAAACTACGCGATCGACAGCGGGCTTTATCCGCTGGGTTCGTGCACGATGAAGCACAACCCGCGCCTCAACGAGAAGATGGCGCGACTGCCGGGGTTTGGTGACATTCATCCGCTGCAACCGCAAAAGACGGTGCAGGGCGCCATCACCTTGATGGAGGTGCTGGCGGGCTATCTGATGGAGTTGACGGGCATGCCGGCCATCACGCTCTCGCCCAAAGCGGGCGCACACGGTGAACTCGCCGGCATGCTCGCGATCAAAGCCGCACACGAGGCGAAGGGCTCCAAACGCAGCGTCGTGTTGGTGCCCGATTCCGCGCATGGCACCAATCCGGCGACCGCGGCCTTCATGGGCTACACCGTGCGCTCGGTGCCCGCCAAAGCCGACGGCACCGTGTCGGCCGATGCCGTGCGCGCGGCGATCGGGCCCGACGTCGCCGCGATCATGTTGACCAATCCCAACACGTGCGGATTGTTCGAACCCGAGGTTGTCGACATCGCGCGGGTGGTGCACGAGGCGGGTGCCTACTTTTACTGCGACGGCGCCAACTTCAATGCCATCGTCGGCAAGGTGCGGCCCGGCGATCTGGGCGTCGATGCCATGCACATCAATTTGCACAAGACATTCTCGACGCCGCACGGTGGCGGCGGGCCGGGGTCTGGTCCCGTTGTTCTGTCAGCGGCGCTCGCGCCTTACGCGCCGCTGCCGCGCATCGTAGTGGACAAGACCTCGCGCAGGCTCGCCGAGCACGGCAACGAGCTTACGGGCGCCGACAACAAACCCTTCGGCCGACTGACGGCATTCCATGGCCAAATGGGCATGTTCGTGCGGGCGCTGACTTATATGCTGTCGCACGGGTCTGACGGGATGCGGCAGGCATCGGAAGATGCCGTGCTCAACGCCAACTACGTACGCGCCGGCTTGCGCGATCTCATGACCCAACCGTTCGGCGATCGGCCCTGCATGCACGAGGTGCTGTTCGACGATGCCTGGTTGAAGGACACGGGCGTCACCACGCTCGACTTCGCCAAGGCGATGATCGACGAAGGCTATCATCCCATGACGATCTACTTCCCGCTGGTCGCGCATGGGGCGATGCTGATCGAACCCACGGAGTCGGAATCGAAACAGTCCGTCGATCTGTTCATCGCGACGCTGCGGGACCTCGCCATCGACGCCACGGCGAAAGGCAACGACAAGCAACGGTTCAAGGAAGCGCCACGCCTCGCCCCCCGCCGCCGGCTCGACGAAACAAAAGCCGCCCGTGAGCCACGCTTGCGCTGGCGCGCACCGATAAACTGAGCGGAACGACTCGAAATCTGAAAACCGCCAGCTATCATTTTCCCCGCCTATTCAGGCGGTTGATCGCGCCGATACGAAACGTGACCAGCAAATCGGGAACCTTACCCGGGCTGCAGGTGTTGTCGAACCACGAGCCCGAGCGGCTCGCGACGCAACCGCCGGAGTAGAGTATTTGCCACTCCCCCCGAGATCGCGCCTCGGCGAGCTCGTCGGTCCCGGTTCGTTCCAGTGGGCGACAGGCATCGAGGACACCTTCATCACGGCGCCCCACGCCACGACCGGACGCACGCTCGACGAGTACGAACTGACGGGCCATTACGCGGCATGGCGGGAAGATCTGGCGCTCATGGCCTCGCTGGGCGTCAAAAGTGCGCGCTATGGCATTCCGTGGCACCGCATCCAGCCGGCACCCGACGAGTGGACTTGGCAATTTGCCGATGACACGCTCGGGCGGATGCTCGAGTTGGGCGTCGATCCCCAAGTGGACCTCGTGCATTACGGTTTGCCTGCGTGGATCGAGGGCGCCTACCTCAACCCCGATTATCCCGCGCTGGTCGCCGAATACGCGGCACGTCTGGCCGAGCGCTTCAAAGGCCGCATTCGCTGGTACACGCCCCTCAACGAGCCGCGCATCACCGCGTGGTACTGTGGACGGCTCGGCTGGTGGCCGCCTTATCGGCGCAGTTGGTCGGGCTTTGTCGCCGTCATGCTGGGGATCTGTCGGGGCATCAAGGCGACCGTTGCAGCGTTACTCGCCGTCGATCCCCAGATCGTGCCCTACCACGTCGATGCGACAGACCTCTACACGACGACCGATCCGACGCTGGAAGACGAGACGCGCCTGCGCCAGAACATCGTGTTCCTGGCGCTCGATCTGATCTGCGGCCGCATCGACGAGAGCCATCCGCTGCGCTCTTGGCTCGTGCGCCACGGTGCGACGGATGCCGAGCTCGATGCCTTTCTGCGCGATCCGTGCCCCGTGCCGATCATCGGCCTCAATCTCTATCCGATGTTCACGCAGAAAACGCTCCACCGCGATGCGCGCGGTCGCCTGCGTATCCGCATGACGTATGCCGATGGCGATCTCGTGCATACGTTGGCGCGTGCTTATTTCGACCGCTATGGTGTGGCGATGATCGTATCGGAGACGGCATCATTCGGATCTGTCGAGCGCCGCATGGCTTGGCTCGACGGCTCGATCGATGCGGTGCGCACGGCCAGAAACGAAGGGCTTCCAGTCGTGGGCTATACGTGGTGGCCGATGTTCGCGCTGATCACCTGGGCCTACCGCCAGGGCCGGCGCCCCGTCGGCGAACACCTTTTGCAGATGGGATTGTGGGATTTGCAATCCACACCCGATGGCGCGCTCGCGCGGGTGGCGACACCGCTCGTCGATGCCTATCGCGCCTTGGCTGCACGCGGCGCTGACCCGGTCGGCGCCCTCACGCAGCGCACTGCGCATCGCGTCACGACAACGGCTTGAGGGGATCTTGAGATGTTCCGCAGTTTTTTCCTCGCGGGGTTCGAGGGCTCGACCGGTTACAACCGCCACGGACAGTGGTTCGACCAAGTGGTGGCGACCGGGCACGATCGCACCGTCGATCAGGACTACCGCGAGTTGGCCGCGCTCGGTCTGCACGCCGCGCGTGAAACCGTGCGTTGGCCGCTGGTCGACCTGGGCAATGGCCGCTACGATTTCTCGACGCTGGCACCG
Source organism: Hyphomicrobiales bacterium (assembly GCA_031406575.1). Lineage (GTDB taxonomy): Bacteria > Pseudomonadota > Alphaproteobacteria > Rhizobiales > Hyphomicrobiaceae. Next base: position 25,777 of record JANOHP010000067.1, on the reverse strand, counting down.
TTCGTCGAGGCCGCCCGGCGACACGATATCGAGGTCATTTGGGATTTGTTTCATTACGGCTATCCCCTGGGTCTCGACCTCGAGCACCCCGGTTTTGCGGCGCGCTTTGCCGACTACTGTTATGCCGTCGCCCGCACGATCGACCAACGCACCGACGGTGTGTGCTGGTTCACGCCCGTCAACGAGCCGTCATTCATGGCCTATGCGGGTGGCGAGCAGGGATTGTTCGCCCCACATCTGAAAGGTCGCGGCTGGGAACTGAAGGTCGCACTGGCACGCGCCGGGATCGCCGGTATCAACGCCATCCGCGCAGCCTGCCCCGATGCCCACATCGTCAACGTCGATCCGCTGTGCCGCGTGGCCACGCCGCACGACAGACCCGATCTCGAGGAGGAGGTGCGCGACTTCAACGAGCGGCTGGTCTTTCAATCCTGGGATATGCTGTGTGGTCGGTTGCATCCCGAGTTGGGCGGAAGCCCCGCGCATCTCGACGTCGTCGGGGTGAACTATTACTGGACCAATCAGTGGGAGTTCGGGCGCACACCGGATGCACGCGGTGTCATCCCTCCGCTCGCCGATGACGATCCGCGCCGCATGGCGTTGAGCGATTTGTTGGAAACGGTTTGGCGGCGCTACCACAACCCCCTGATCGTGTCCGAGATCGCCCACGTCGGGGAACAGCGCGGTCCCTTGATGCGCGAGCTGGCGCGCGAAACGGAAATCCTTCTGGACCGAGGCGTGCCGATCGGCGGCATGTGTCTCTACCCGATCCTGGGCATGCCCGAATGGCACGAGCCCGACGTGTGGGTGCCGATGGGTTTGTGGGACCCCATCTGCCATCGCAACCCCGCGCATGGCCGCCTGATCTGCGAACCGATGCGCGACGCGCTGGCCGACGTCCGCTACATCGACGCGTTGCATCGCCGCACGAGCCTGGGCGATGCCAAATCCCTGCGGCGCTCCGACATTCGCGCTCCACACCTCACCGCAAACGCGCACCACCGGAGTTTGCAGAGGCTCTGATTGCCGCAGCCGATTCATCGCTCAACGGGCGCGTCGTCACACCACGCCGCGTCGAGCCAACTCCGTCATGATCTCCTCGACGAGCTGCGCGGGTGTGGCTGAATCCGCCGCCAAGCGCAATTCAGGGGACTGTGGAACCTCGTAGGGGCTGTCGATGCCGGTGAAGTTCTCGAGCTGGCCGGCGCGCGCTTTTTTGTAGAGCCCTTTGGCATCGCGCGCCTCGCAGACCTCGATGGGCGCGTCGACGAACACCTCGATGAATTCAGATGCGGGAAACAGCGAGCGCGCCATGCGCCGCTCGGCGCGAAACGGTGAGATGAACGACACGAGCACGATCAATCCCGCATCCACGAACAGCTTCGATACTTCCCCGACGCGGCGAATGTTTTCGACCCGGTCGGCATCTGTAAATCCCAGGTCACGGTTCAGCCCGTGGCGCACGTTGTCACCGTCGAGCGTGTAGGTGTGCCGGCCCAGCGCATTCAGCCGCTTCTCCAACAGGCTCGCCACCGTCGACTTGCCGCTGCCCGACAACCCCGTGAACCACAGGCAGCACGGCGTCTGCCCTTTCAAGTGCGCCCGCGCCGTTTTGTCGATGGCCAGCGACTGCCAGTGAATGTTGGTCGCGCGCCGCAGCGTGAACAACACATTCCCCAGGGCAGCGAGCTGGCCCGTATCGGTATCCTCGAGCTGGAAGCGACCCATGGCGCGGCAACGCGCGTGCGGATCGAACAGGATCGGCGCGGCGAACGACAGATTGACGTTACCCAGTTCTCCAATCGACAAGCGGCGCGCGGCAATCTGGCCGAGGTCGGTCGGGTCGAGCCGGTGTTTCAGCGTGCTGACCTGAGCGGTGACGCGCTGCGGCCCGAGGCGAAGGGTGTACGAGCGACCCGGAAGCAGCGGCGTATCGCTCGTCCACACGAGATCGGCGGAAATCTGGTCGGCCAGCTCGGGGCGTGCATCGGCGGCGGCGATGAGTTGCCCCGCAGCGACAGTGGGCGCGCCCGCCAGACGCAACGCCACTCGGTCCGGCTGCGACTGCGGCTCGACATGCTCGATCTTGGCCGGCGTCGCCGCCGGCATCGAGACCACCTCGAGTCCCGCCGCAACGTGACCAGCCGCAATCGTTCCCGTAATCGTACCGCCCGCGACCGCCTCGTCGATCCACAGGCGCAGCGCCGCCGATTGCCGGGCGTGCATCGCCTGGTCAAGAGCGAGCATCACCGTTTTCGTCAGCGCGACAGCCTCGCGCGGCCAAGCGATCGTGGTGGCCGCCTGCTTGCCCAGGCTTTCGGCATAGGTCGCATAAGCGGCGGCGAGGTTCGTCGATGGCGACGTGGATGTCGGTTCCGGCAGCACCAGGATCGGCAGACCCGCGCTCATACGCGCGCCCAACAGACAGGCCGCCTTCACCTCGGTCGAAAGCGGATCGGCAATCGTGGTCGCGACCAGAACCACGTCTGCGGCAGCGAGCGCGGAAAGATGCGCCCCCGAGAGCGGATGAGCCCGTGCGATTGCATCGAGCGTGCACGCAATGCCCTTCGCGTCGAGGGCCGCCGCGAGGGCGGACGCAAGATCAGGAACGGTGCTGCTGCCGATCAATACGATCCGCGCCGGCGCGATCGAGCCATATCCCGACCCCGCCAATATCGACCCTGTGCTCATAGCTGACCCCAGCCTCCCGCGAAGCCGAGCGGGCTCCTACCGTTTCGCCTAGCACGCCCCGAGCAAGCTTGGGCTGCGACCGCGTGCGGCAGCGTCAATCGGCCGAGACGAGCTTCAGGCCGACGATCGAGGCTATGAGCAGGGTCAAGAACACGAGACGCAAGGTCTCCGTCGTCTCGCCGTACCACACGATGCCGATGAGCGCCGTGCCGGCTGCGCCGATCCCCGTCCACACGGCATAGGCCGTGCCGAGCGGCACGGTCCGCATGGCCACGATCAGCAGACCGAAGCTCAACGTCGAAAAGAAGAGGAAGGAAACAATGGGCCAGGGCCGCATCGACCAGTCGATGTAGCGCATCGAGGTCGTGAAGCCGATTTCGAAGACGCCTGCTAAAAGGAGATAGAACCAGCCCATGCTCACCGGCCAGACTCGAGGCTTTCGACGACGACGCTCGTGTTCGTGTAGACGCAAATCTCGGCCGCAATCGCCATCGCCTTGCGAGCGATCTCCTCCGCACTCAGCGGCTGATCCAGCAGAGCGCGCGCGGCCGCCAGCGCGTAGTTCCCACCCGAGCCGATGCCCATGCAGTCGCGCTCGGGCTCGAGCACGTCGCCCGTGCCCGTCAGCGCCAACGTGCGCTCGCGATCGGCAACCAACATCATGGCCTCGAGACGACGCAGATAGCGATCCGTTCGCCAATCCTTGGCCAACTCCACGCACGCCCGCGTCAACTGCCCCGGATACTGCTCGAGCTTGGCCTCCAGCCGTTCGAACAGCGTGAAAGCGTCGGCAGTCGCGCCCGCAAAGCCGCCGATCACATCACCTTTGCCCAGCGAGCGCACTTTACGCGCGTTCGATTTGATGATGGTCGCCCCGAGGCTGACTTGGCCGTCGCCCGCAATGACCACGCGTCCTCCCTTGCGAACCGTGAGGATCGTCGTGCCATGCCAAATGGCGGAGGCTCCCCCCGCCTGATCTGATGAGGTGTGCATCCCAGTCCCATGCCGCCATCCGCGCGGTCCGTCAAGCGCCCGGTTCTGGGTGCGCGTCGCCAGCGCTCGCCGGTGCGCTCGGCGTGTGACGAACGCGTCCAGCTCCACCTGCCGGTGTCGTGGGTTCCCGCCTTCGCGGGAATGACGGGGAGGAGAGGGAAAAGACCTTCGGCATGCGCAGAAACTCCGCTACCGCAACGAACCCTATCGCTCCATCGGCTTCCAGCCGGCGTCGAGGGCTTCTTGTTCGGAGCAGAACCAGCGCGATCCGCGTTTGGGGTCGATGCGGAAGCGGTCATATTCGGCGCGCATCGGGAGAATGAAAACTTTAGCACCGTTGAACATGATGCCCTTCACAGGACAGCCATCTGTCACCTTGAGCTTCGCCTCGTCCCAAACCCGCTGGCGCCAGACGTCTGGCCGATCGGCTTCACCGCTCCAGATGCCGGCCCGGGCAACCTTCGCCTCGGCCTCCTCCTCGGCATAGCGGGACGTCGCCGCGAAGGCGTATCCACTTTTCACCAGCGCCGCGCCGATGTCGTTTTTGGCCTCGCGACAGGTGCCCGCGGAGATGCCAGCGGCGTCCGGTGCGCGCGCCTCGCACTTCAGGTTGCGCCCCGCCGCAATCCTCCCCAATGCGGCCAACGCCGCATCCCCGCACCGCCAGCGCTTCTTGGCGCGCGTGCAGACCTGATCACGGTCCACGGGCTCCAGCAAAGACAGACGAATGGGCGTATCTCCCACACGCAGCAGTCCGGAATCGATCACCACCGCGCGACCATTGACCGGACGCGTCTGTGAGAACACGGACACGATCCATGACGTGAGGCCCGCAGCCCGGCTACCCGATCCCGAGCGCGGCCAGACCGCAACCACCGCGCCCACAACCACCACGGCCGCCACCGCGCCGATGGCCCACCGTTTCCAACGCGCTGCCGGGAGCTTGCTGCCGATCCACCTGAAACCGCGCCGCACCGCGTCGACGGCCAATCCGGCGCCTGCGCTTGGGCCGTTCTTGATCTTGACCCAGATCGATCGCAAACCCGCGCCCAGACGCGTCATTGCACCAGACACTGCGACGCGCGATCCAGCGCCCGGCCCAGACGGCTTGCCCCGCGCCGGAGTGCCCGTCGCGGCACCGCCACCCGTCTTGGTCGTACCCGCAGCTTGCTTGCGCGACTGCTCCAATCCGATTCCCCATCCGCATGCAGTCCATCGACTGCTGACGACCGCACTGTCGACAGCAGTCGAATCGAATGCTTCATTCTGCACCAATCGTGGCAGCGCAGCGGCGCACCACACGACGCGGGTTGCATTTCCCGGGAACAGAGGAGTTGCAGACACACTCACGGTCGCCGATTGAGGAAATCCAGTACGCCGTCTTTATAGGTCCGGTCGCCCACGGCCTTCATGTGGTCGCGACCCTCGAGCACCAGAGCTTCCGCTCCCGGAATGATCGCAGCGAGTGTAACGGCGGAGCCGCCGATCACGTCGTCGCTGCCCACAGCGACCAAGACGGGACAGCGCAACTGTGCCAACGCTTCGGGCGTCAGCGGCTCGCGCGAGCTGCGGATGCAAACAGCGAGCGATTGCAGATCGCTTTTCGTTGCCTCCGCAAAGGCGCGGAAGGTTCGTGCGGTCGCATTCGAAACGTCATCGATCGTCGGTGCCAGCAGGGCCGCGGCAATCGACGACGTACCCGCCATCGGCCGCACCATATTGGCGCCGAGCCCTCCGAAAACGATACTGCGCACCCGCTCGGGATGCGCCAGCGCCAGGAAGGCGGTGATGCGGGCGCCCATCGAATAGCCCATCACATCGGCCCGCCGAAGCCCCAAATGATCGAGCAGACGGCGCGCATCTTCGGCCATCGTGGGCGCGCCATACTGCTCGGGGCGCGTCAGCTTGGCCGATGCTCCGTGCCCGCGATTGTCGATGGCGACGACGCGCCGGCCAGCCCGCGTCAGCGTTCGCACCCAGCCGGTATCGACCCAATTTACCGTGATATTCGAGGCGAAGCCGTGGATGAGCAAAATCGGATCGCCCTCCCCCTCGTCGAGGTAGGCGATCTCGATGCCATCGGACAAAAACGTCGGCATGAACCCTCCGGGTCGAATTGCGGTCGGCTGCGACGCCACTTCCGCTGTATTGAGCGCCGTGCCGCCCTTATGGTGCGCGCGACGCCTGTGTGGCGCCGCGCTCACCGCAACAGGAAACGCCGATGGCCGCCAGCACAATTCCCCATCTCGCCAACGACCGCGGCGTGGAAAAAATATTCATTGGCGTGCGCGAGTTCAACTGTATGGGCGCACGCGACCCCTTCGACCATCCCCACGTCTACCTCGACATGGGCGTGGAAACGCAGATTTTGTGCCCCTATTGCTCGACGCTTTATGTGCACGATTCGCGGCTGGCCGCGACGCAGACCGAGCCGACGGGCTGCCTCGTCACCCTCCTTCCGACCGAAGGCTGATTGTTCGCCGATCCCGCAGAGGCATCGCATGCGCCCAGACCGGCCCGTTCTCATTGCAGGCGGCGGCATCGGTGGGCTGGCGGCCGCCATCGCCCTGGGGCAACACGGGATCGCGACACACATCCTCGAGCGACGTTCGGCGTTCTCGGAGGATGGTGCCGGCATTCAGCTCAGCCCCAATGCCGTGCGCGTGCTCGAACGCCTGGGCGTCGCCGAGCACCTCGCTGCCAACGTCGGCATCCCCGATGCCATCGTGGTGCGTGACGGACGCAGTGGCCGTGCTCTGCACCGGCTTCCTCTCGGCGATTGGATCGCGCATCGCCACGGCGCACCCTATTGGCTGGCCCACCGTCGTGAACTTCAGGCGGCATTGCTCGCCGTCGCGCGGAGGCAACCGCGCATCCAGTTCACGATGGATTTCCAAGCCTCAGCCTACGACGACGACAACGCCGCGAGCGTGCGTGTGTCGAGCGCATCGGGAGAAACCGTCGAAGGTTGCGCTCTCATCGGCGCCGATGGTGTATTTTCCCGCGTACGCGAACAGCTCGGCGGAAGCGGTGGGGTCACCTTCTCCGGCCTGACGGCTGCCCGCACGGTCATCACCGCCGATGCGCGTCGCACGACCCTCGACACGTCGTCGGTCGGCGTCTGGCTGGCACCTGGCGCTCACGTCGTGCATTACCCCGTGCGCGGCGAACGCGACAGTGCCGTCGACATTGCCGTTGTCGTCATTTCCCCGGCAACGACGGATGCGCACGGCTGGGCACTGCCGGTGTCGGCGACCGACGTTCTGGCGTCGATCTCTGGATTCGCCCCCGTTCTGCTCGACACGTTGAAGCAGGCCATGGATTGGCGTCGCTGGTCGCTGTACGAACTGGACGGCGTGGCGCGCTGGTCCATTGGACGTGTCACCCTGCTCGGCGATGCCGCGCATCCGACGCTGCCGTTCTTCGCGCAAGGTGGCGCGCTGGCCCTCGAGGACGCCGTCGTGCTGGCCGACCAGATCGCCGGCGCGTCCGATATGACATCGGCACTCGCAGCTTACGAAAAGGCGCGCCGGTCCCGCGCCGGTGCCATTGTCGCCACCGGCCGCCGCAATGGCCGCATTTTCCACCTCGGCGGCTTGACGGCCCGCGCGCGCGATGTCGCGTTACGCACGCTGCCACCCGCACGCGTCATGGCCCGCTACGACTGGGTGTATGGATGGCGCCCCTAAACCAGTCGACCCGTTACCTCGCCATGCGGTGCTGCAGCCACATCAGGAACGCCGACAGTGCGCCGAGCCCCGCCATACTCAGAGAAACCTGCGTTATCGCAGCCTCGAGACTGTCTTTTCCCAGACTGCTGCCGGCAAGCGCCACGATCGCCGTGCTCGGGAGATAACCGAGAAAAGAGCCGATCAGAAACGTGCGATGCGTCGTGGGAAGGACGCCGAGCGCCACATTGATCAACAGCCCCGGCAGGGGCAATTGGCGCGCAACGAAGATGGTGCCGATGCGGGGATTCGCCAGCAAAGCGCGCAAACTCTCGCTGCCCGTCGCGAGTTTGCGATCGGCCCAGTCGCGTCCGCTCCATCGGGCCATCAAGAAGGCGCCGTAGGACCCCGGAACGCTCGCGATCATCGCGACGATGGCGCCCGCAACGAAACCAAACAGCATACCCGCGAGGCCGCACAGCAGCAGACGCGGCACGCCCAGAGAGATCGCCGCCATACTGACCACGGCAAATGCGCCGTACGCTTTCCAGCCGAAACTCTGCACGTGCTGCTTGAGGAGCTGAACATCCTGGGTCCACGCCTTCATCGGCGTGAAATGGAGCACGAGAAGCAGCACGACGACGCCGAGTGCGAGAAACGCCAATCGCCGCGTTTCCGCGCTCGTCTCGGGAGGAGGGGTCATGCGGATCAGGTCTTGTCGCCAGCCGTGCGCCGGCTTCCATCGGCGCGCCGCATGCGACCAGACAGGTCGGCGATGGTGCGTCCTTCGGACACGTCATCGACGATGGTCGGCACCTTCGTGCGCTTGCGCAGCCACGACACCCCGACGAGATCGTAGAGCCCGATCAGCGCGCGTCCGATGTTGTTGTATTTCGACTTGCCCGCGACCCGCTGGCGATCGTTGACGGGCACGTAAACGGTCTCGTGGCCGTAGGTCAGGAACAGCGCCGGTAGATAGCGGTGCATGCTCGTGAAATACGGCAGCTTCAGAAACGCGTCGCGCCAGTAGACTTTGATGCCGCAGCCCGTATCGGGGCACTTGTCGCGCAGCACGGCGTCGCGGATCCAGTTGGCTGCCAGTGAGGCCCAACGCTTCGACCCCTCCGCCTTGCGATCGGTCCGCACACCGCCCACGAGGGCCGGTCCGCTCGCACCAGGAGCCGCCAATCGCTCGACCAGTCGGGGAATATCGCGGGGATCATTCTGGCCATCGCCATCCATCGTCGCGATGACGGGAAATTGCGCCGCCAGAATGCCGGTGCGCATCGCTGCACTTTGGCCACTGCGGGCGGAATGCCGCAGATACCGCAACCCCGGCAACGTGCCGCGCGCGATCAGCGCTTTGACCTCGCTCGCCGTCGTGTCGTCGCTGCAATCATCGATGACGATCACCTCGCCGAGCATAACGGCGGGAACAACGCCATAGGTCTCCTCGACGAGGCGGCCGATGTTGCCGGCCTCGTTGAGAGCCGGAATGACGACGGAGAGGCGCATGTCGCGCTCCAAAATTTTCGCGGGGCGGGCGAGCCCCGTCATGCCACGGTGCAATCGTAGCACGCAATTCACGCTGACGTGGCGGGCATGCGCCGCCCTGACGCGCCTGCAAGAACGAGACTGTTCGGCAAGCCCCTGCCCCTGTAGAGCATGCGATATCGAGAACATCCCAACTTTCGGGCCGTCCTGAGGCAGACCCACGACATGGATGATCGAGTCACAGTGGCTGCCCGCACCAAAGCCGGCGCGGGTGTCCTGTCGCCGCCCACGCTGCTGGTCCTGGGACTGGGCTTCCTGTTGATGATTCGGATCCTCGGCCTCGCAACCAACGCCACCGATCTTTTCTTCGACGAGGCGCAATACTGGTCGTGGAGCCGTGCGCTGGCCTTCGGCTACTATTCCAAGCCCCCGCTCATCGCCGGAATCATCGGCATCGCGACCGCTGCCTGCGGTGACAGCACGGCCTGCATTCGGCTGCCGGCCCCACTCCTGCACACGGCGACGGCTGCCGTCGTCTATCTGATCGGCAAGCGTCTGCATGGGGCCCGAGTCGGGCTCTGGTCGGCGCTTGCGTTTGCGACGTTGCCCGGCGTTTCGCTGTCATCGGGCATCATCTCGACGGACGTGCCGTTGCTCGCGTGTTGGGCCGTGGCGCTGTGGGCGCTGATTGCAATAGAGGATAGCGATAGCGGCTGGGCCCCCGCCATTCTCCTCGGACTGGCCCTGGGTCTGGGCCTCAACGCCAAATACGCGATGGTGTTTTTCCTCGCCTGCCTCGCCGTCTATCTGGTTGTCACCCCCGGTGCCCGGCGCCTGCTGGGCGACCCTCGGCTCTGGGTCGGCCTCGGCCTCGGTGGTCTGCTGATCGCACCCAACCTCGCCTGGAACGTCTCCAATTCCTTCGCCACGTTCGCGCACACCGCCGATAACGCCCGCCTGGGCGGATCGCTCCTGAATATCGGCAAGGGCCTGGAGTTCGTCGCGGCTCAATTCGGCGTGTTTGGACCGATTCTGTTCGCGGGCCTGATTGTGACTGCGGCGCGGGCCTGGCGCGAGGGTTTGCCCGAGGCCGACCGATTTCTGCTGTGCTTCACGCTGCCGGTGTTGTTGCTCATTTCGGCCCAAGCATTCCTGTCACGGGCGCACGCCAACTGGGCAGCCGTCGCCTACGTCGCGGGCGCCATTCTGGTCACATCGACCCTCATGCGCCTCGAGGCCAAGAGCTGGCTGCAAGGGTCGCTGGCGCTCCACTCGGCGGTCGCCATAGCGTTCGTTGTTGCCACCGCTTTTGCTGGACGCTTCACACTGCCGGTTGTGGGCGATCCGTTCCAACGCACACTGGGCTGGCGTGCGCTGGCAGACGATGCCGGTCGCGTGCTGGATGCGGCACGTCGCGCCGGCCAGCCCTATAAGGCCGTGATGGCGGATGATCGATCGGTGACGGCGGAGCTTTTGTATTATCTGCGCCATGACCCCACCCCCATCGTGGCGTGGCGCGACTCCGGGCAGCCGCGCGATCATTACGAAATGACGCGGGCCTTCCGCGATCCGACACGGGTTCCGATCTTGCTGATCAGCATTCGCCGCGATGCAACGGCAATCACCAGTCGATTCGCGACTGTCGACACCATCGCAGATCGCAGCGTTCCGGCCGGGTTGGGTGAGCCGCGACGTTTCCGGTTGTTGTCACTGTCCGATTATCGGCGCTAAAACGGCGCCCGAAGGTTTCGGCGGCCTTACTTGGTGGTGACGACTTTCGTCACTTCGGGATGCGCGTTGGAGCGAGCGCCACCACTGACCCAGGCCAAGCCGATGAAGCCGATGGCCATCGCGGTCAAAACCAGCGCCACGAGCACATCGTGTGACCACAGATTCGGCCGACGTCCACCGTCGGAAATGCGATGATTTGCAATGTCGACGTGCCGCTCCATCCAGGCAGTAAGCCCGACGTCGGACTCTGCGGCCAGAGCGCCGTTGGCCGCAGCGACAGATCAACACACGAATGCAGCCGTTTCGCAGCTGCGGTGTTTTCTCACCCACCATTCGAAAGGCCTCAGAGGCCCCGCACCAGGCAACCCACCAACAACAGTATATGAGCGATGAACAGCATCCAGAATTCATGCCCGTTGATGAGGGGAATGCTGGCGCCGAAGAATTTCGCCGAAAGCACGAACACCACGATAATGACTGAAACCATGAATGTGAGCATGCCGGGTGCCTTCAACGTCATGATCGCGTCTCCTCTGCGCTGAGAGCCGAATTCCGCTCAGTCCTGACGCGGGACGACCCGCACCAACCCCCGAATCGATATTCGATCGAGCGTTCCGATTATCGCGGGATGTGCCGCGCGCCAATGCCGAGTTGCAAAGACCTGTTGGTATCCCGTCGGCTCGGTCTTGCGGGCCGCCTGCACGCCTCCTGTCCTTCACCCAATCGAGGGATGGACAGCGCGCGCCAAGTCGCCGATGAAGGCGCCAAATCCGACGCTGCTGCAGGCCGACCCGAGCCAGCGGCGCGTGACCCGACAACTGGACTGCCCCATGACCGACGATATTTCCGATCTTTCAGCTTCGGCGACCGTCGAAGTGGCCGCCCCCATACCCGTCCCAACCGGCCCCCTCGACGAGCAAATCCGGCGGCGGCGGACGTTCGCGATCATCTCGCATCCCGACGCCGGCAAAACCACGATGACGGAAAAGCTGCTGCTGTTCGGCGGCGCCATTCAGCTTGCCGGTCAGGTCAAAGCCAAGAAGGATCGGCGCAGCACGCGCTCGGACTGGATGGCGATCGAAAAGGCGCGCGGCATCTCCGTCGCCACGTCGGTGATGACCTTCGAATACCAGAACACCGTGTTCAACCTGCTGGACACGCCGGGCCACGAGGATTTCTCCGACGACACCTATCGCACGCTGACGGCCGTCGACTCCGCCATCATGATCATCGACGGCGCGCGCGGCATCGAGGCGCGAACCCGCAAGTTGTTCGAAATCTGCCGCCTGCGCGACATTCCCATCATCACCTTCGTCAACAAAATGGATCGCGAAAGCCGCGAACCGCTGGACCTGCTGGACGAAATCGAAAAGACGCTGGCCTTGGAAACAGCGCCGATGGTCTGGCCGATCGGGCTGGGCCGCGCTTTTCAGGGCACCTACGATCTCCAGCAGCCGCGCATCCGCCAGCTCGACAAGGACGACGACGGCACCGAGGTTTCAGGAACCGGCGACCCCACGGTGCAGGCTCTCCTCGACCCGTTTTCAGCCGCCCGCTGGAGCGAGGACGTTGAACTCGTCCACGACGCCTGCAGCCGCTTCGATGTGGAGGCCTTCCGCCAGGGCACGCTGACGCCGGTTTATTTCGGCAGCGCGCTGCGCAATTTTGGCGTCCGCGATCTCCTCGACGCTTTGATCAAATATGCCCCACCCCCCCGCGACCAGCCGGCCGACGGGCGCACGGTGCGTCCGCAGGAACCTGCGCTCACGGGCCTCGTCTTCAAAATCCAGGCGAACATGGACCCCAACCACCGCGACCGCATCGCGTTCATGCGCGTGTGCTCGGGCCGGCTGCGGCGCGGCATGAAAGTGAAGGTCGTGCGCACGGGCCGCATGATCGCGCTGCAAGCCCCACAATTCTTCTTCGCCCAGGACCGCTCCCTCGCCGAAGAAGCCTTTGCCGGTGATATCGTCGGTATTCCCAACAAGGGCCTGCTGCGCATCGGCGACACGATCACGGAGGGTGAAGACCTGCGCTTCCTGGGCCTGCCGAGCTTTGCGCCTGAAATTCTACGCCGCATCCGCCTCGAGGACACGATCCGCGCCAAGAAACTGCGCGAGGCGTTGCGCGAGATGTCAGAGGAAGGCGTCGTGCAGCTCTTTTTCCCAGTCGACGGCACGCCACCCGTGGTCGGCGTCATCGGCGCCCTTCAGCTCGATGTGCTCGCCGACCGGCTGACCAACGAATACGGCCTGCCGATCGCCTTCGACTCCGTGCCGTTCGAAACTGTCCGTTGGATCTCGGCCGCCGACAAAGCCACCCTCGACAAATTCATCGACCGCAATCGCCTCGCCATCGCGCTCGACCTCGACGACGACCCCGTGTACCTCGCCGCGTCCGAATTCAACCTGAAATGGACCAGCGACAAAAACCCCGATGTCGCATTTGTCGAAATCAAGACGAGGTCCGTCGGCCAGGGGCAGACGTGAAACCACGGTCGATGTCACCTCAATCGTCGCCCAACACCGTCAACCGGGCGCAATAGCGCCCCTTGGCGTATTGCGCCGGACACGAACTCCATTGGCGACGCCCAGGGCGAGGCGGTGCAATACGCTCCCGCACTTGCGCCCTACGGATCAGCGGTCATAGTGTGCGTCCGAACCCAGCTACCGCCCCTCGAGGAGCCGACCATGAAAGACCCCAAGAAGCCCCAGAACGGTGCCAAGGCCAGCGGTGGCAAGAAGCGTTTGAAACCGTCCGAATTGCGCTCCAAGGCCTGGTTCGATAATCCCGACAATGCGGACATGACGGCGCTTTATCTCGAGCGCTACACGAATTATGGCCTCACCATCGAGGAATTGCAGTCGGGCAAGCCGATCATCGGCATTGCCCAGTCGGGCTCCGACCTCGTGCCCTGCAACCGCCACCACCTCCAACTCGCCGAACGCGTCCGCGAAGGCATCCGCGAAGCCGGCGGCATCGCCATGGAATTCCCGCTCCATCCGATCCAGGAAACCGGCAAGCGCCCCACAGCCGCGCTCGACCGCAACCTGATGTATCTCTCGCTGGTCGAAGTTCTCTACGGTTATCCCATCGACGGCGTCGTGCTGACCACCGGCTGCGACAAGACCACGCCCGCGCAGATCATGGCGGCCGCCACGGTCGATATTCCCGCCATCGTGCTGTCGGGTGGGCCGATGCTCAACGGCTGGTTCAAGGGCGAGCGCACGGGTTCAGGCACCATCGTGTGGCGCGCCCGCGAAATGATGGCGCGCGGTGAAATCGACTACAAAGGCTTCCTCGAACTCGTCGCCTCGTCGGCACCCTCGGCGGGCCACTGCAATACGATGGGCACCGCGACGACCATGAACTCGCTCGCCGAAGCGCTCGGCATGAGCCTGCCCGGGTGCGCCGCGATCCCCGGCCCCTACCGCGAACGCCAGCAGATGGCGCACGCCACCGGCAAGCGCATCGTCGAGATGGTGTTCGAGGATCTGCGCCCCTCCGACATCCTCACCCGCGCCGCGTTCGAGAACGCCATCGTTACCAACTCGGCCATCGGCGGCTCGACCAATGCGCCCGTGCATCTCGTCGCCATCGCCCGCCACATCGGCGTGGAACTCACCTCCGATGATTGGGAAACGATCGGCTACGACATCCCGCTGCTGGTCAATCTGCAACCGGCCGGCGAATACCTGGGAGAGGAATTCCATCGCGCGGGCGGCGTCCCCGCCGTCGTCGCCGAGCTGATCGCCAAGGGCAAGATCTCCTCCTCCGCGATCACTGCCAACGGCAAATCCCTCGTCGAGAATTGCGAGGGGAAGTTCTCCTGGGACCGCAACGTCATCAAGGCCTACGACGCACCAATGAAAGCGCAATCGGGTTTCCTCAACCTGAAAGGCAATCTGTTCGACAGCGCCATCATGAAGACCTCGGTCATTTCCGAGGAGTTCCGCACGCGCTACCTGTCGAACCCGAAAGACCCCAACGCCTTCGAAGGTCGCGCCATCGTGTTCGACGGGCCGGAGGATTATCACGCCAAGATCGACGACCCGAAACTCGAGATCGACGAGCACTGCATGCTCTTCATCCGTGGCGTCGGCCCGATCGGGTATCCCGGCGGCGCGGAAGTCGTGAACATGCGGGCGCCCGATTATCTCTTGAAGAAGGGCATCACGGCGCTGCCCTGCATCGGCGACGGTCGCCAGTCGGGCACGTCGGGCTCACCGTCCATCCTCAACGCGTCGCCCGAAGCGGCCAGCAACGGCGGCCTCGCGTTGTTGCGCATGGGTGACCGGGTGCGCATCGACCTCGCCAAACGCACGGCCGACATTCTCATCTCGGTCGACGAGTTGGCCAAACGTCGCAAAGCGCTCATGGATGCGGGCGGCTATAAATATCCCGAGAGCCAAACGCCCTGGCAGGAAATTCAGCGCGGCATGGTCGACGAACTCAGCCACGGCATGGTGCTCAAACCCGCCGTCAAATACCAACGCATCGCCGCCACCAAAGGCATCCCCCGCGACAACCACTGAGGGGGAAGTCCAATACTCTGGTTTCCCGAAGGCCGAGCCCGTGGCGCGGCCATCCGGGATTACGTCTGTGCAAGAAAATGATGACAGGTCCAGTTCCAAGCTGCCGATCGCGGCAGCGGCGCGATCGAACCTCTCTTGCCCCCACGCGGTCCCGGCTCTCGCTTCCGCTCGGCCGGGAATCAGAGCAGCGCAGTTGGCATCCCCCTACCTCCCACCCAAAACACCCGGTATGGCGCCGGTAACCTGAAACTGGTAGAGCCTCGCCCATGAACCCCGCCACACGAGGCCCCCCGTGACACGCACCGCCACCATCGAGCGCGCGACGAAGGAGACCCGCATCCGGGCGACGGTCGATCTCGACGGCACCGGCGCTTATAAAGTGCGGACCGGCATTGGTTTTCTCGACCATATGCTGGAGCAACTGGCCCGCCATTCGCTGATCGATATCGAGCTCGAGGCGGAGGGCGATCTGCATATCGATTTCCACCACACCACAGAAGACAGCGGCATCGTCCTGGGCCAAGCGATTCTCAAAGCCCTCGGCGACAAGCAGGGCATCACCCGCTACGCCTCGGTTCATCTGCCCATGGACGAGACCCTGACCCGCGTCGCCATCGACGTGTCGGGGCGGCCGTACCTCATCTGGAAGGTCGAATTCTCGGCCCCCAAGATCGGCGAGATGGACACCGAACTCTTCAAGGAGTGGTTCCAGGCGTTCGCGCAACACGCCGGCATCACGCTGCACATGGAAACGCTCTACGGCGACAACAATCATCACATCGCCGAGACCTGCTACAAGGGGCTCGCGCGCGCTCTGCGCCAGGCCATCACCCTCGATCCGCGCCAAGCCGGTCGGGTGCCATCGACGAAGGGAAGCCTGTGATTGCCATCCTCGCCGCGTGGCACAGGAGTTCAGCCATGAAAACCTACACAGTCCACGAGCCACCCCAACAGCCGGCCGATCGCCTCGACAGAGCCGGCAGTCTCGTCTTCGTGCGGGACGGATTTTCCTGGTCGGCTTTCCTTCTGACCATCCTCTGGGCCCTTGCCAATCGGCTTTGGCTCGTGCTCGCTGGTTATGTCGCCACGGTTCTCGCGATCTACTTTGGCCTCGACCTGCTCGACCTCGAGAAAACGGCCGCCATGCCGATCGCGTTCGCCAGCCTGCAACTCGCAATCGGCTTCGAAGCCGCCTCGTTGAAGCGTGCGGAGCTGCGATTCTGGGGCTGGGAGTTTCTCGGCAGCGTCAACGGGGCCAGCCGGGAGGATTGCGAACGCCGCTTTTTCGAGCTGTGGCTGCCGATGCAACCGCTGATAAGGGTCGAATCGCTGTCGAATTCGAGCTTTCTCGATGGCACGGCGTTCGCCGCAACAAGAGACCGCTTGCGCAGCCGCATCGGCGGTTTCGGGCGTGACCGCAGCGTCTCACGCTGAGTGGACCACGAGGAGAGCCAGCCGTCATGACCGCTGCGAAAATCTGGCTGCACCAAGGCGATCTACCGGCCGGCCTCGCATTTCCCAATGGCGTCGCGGTCGATACCGAGACGCTGGGTCTCCAGCCGCATCGCGACCGCTTGTGCCTCGTGCAACTTTCTGGCGGCGACAACATCGCCCACCTCGTCCAGCTCGACGGACGCGATTGGTCGGCGCCGCGCCTGAAGGCTCTTCTCGTCGATCCGGGCACGCTGAAAATCTTCCATTTCGCGCGGTTTGATCTGGCCGCACTCGAGCGCTGGCTGGGCGTCATGACCAGCCCCGTCTGGTGCACCAAGATCGCCTCCAAGCTCGCCCGCACCTATACGGATCGCCACAGCCTCAAGGATCTCGCCAACGAGCTGGCCGGCATCGACATGTCCAAAACCCAGCAGAGTTCCGACTGGGCGGTCGCCGCGCTCTCACCCGAGCAACAGGCCTATGCAGCCTCCGACGTGCTGCACCTCCACAAGATCAAAGCGCGCCTCGAGGCCATGCTGGAGCGCGAGAATCGGCTGGGCTTTGCGCAGGCCTGTTTCGACCACATCCCCGTGCGCGCGCGTCTCGATTTGGCGGGTTTCGACGAGATGGATATCTTCTCACACTGACTTTATCGGCGAACGTTGCGTCACGAGTGACTACAAGCCACTGGGATAGGCTCCCAGTGGAGCTTGCCCGGCGTCCCAATATCACCCAAATTGCGGGCCATTGCAGACGGTGGAGATCGGCGCATTCGGATGCGGTGCGGACGCTGATCACCACGGGGACCCGGCAGGACGGGGTATGAAACAGCATCAGGCAGGCCCACAAGGCGCGCGCGGCACGCTGAACAGAGCGATGGCGTCCGAGCAGGATCGCAATCGCCAGTTCCGCGCTGCGCGTCGCCACACGTGGTTCGTGCGGATTTCCCGCACCGTGTTGCCCGTCCTGGCGCTTGTGGCGATCGGCATCTACGGCGTGCCCCTGGTCGCCACGTCGTACCTGCGGCCCATGG
This sequence comes from Hyphomicrobiales bacterium, assembly GCA_031406575.1. Lineage (GTDB taxonomy): Bacteria > Pseudomonadota > Alphaproteobacteria > Rhizobiales > Hyphomicrobiaceae. The sequence continues at coordinate 8,198 of JANOHP010000067.1, read as the reverse complement.
GCGTCGTTGTGCCGTCCATCCGCATCGACTCCAAGAACCTCGTCATGGAAACGCCGAAGTACGACGGCTTCGGCAAGGACGGCGCGCGCTACCAAGTCCGCGCCCGCGAGGCCATCACCGATATCCGCCAGACTGGTCCCGTGCGCCTCAACGCCATTGAAGGCGATATCTACGAGCTGACTGGAAACGTCATCAAACTCACCGCCACCTGGGGCACCTACGAGCAGAAAAAGGATGTGCTCGAGCTCTACGAGCGCATCGATATCGACGGGTCCGCGGGCCTCAGCGCACGCCTCACACGGGCGACCGTGCTGCCCAAGCTGAGCCAGATCAGCTCCAATGAACCGGTCTGGGCGCGCAACGACACGGGTACCATCACCGCAAAGTCGATGACGCTGGACACCAAGTCGCGCCGCGCGGCCTTCCGCGACACGGTGCACGTGCTGCTGGAGCCGAAGAAGACGACTTCACCGAACACAGCCGACGCTGTTTGGGCCACAAAAACGAGCGCGGCGGCGAAACCCAAAGCTGCCACCGTCGGCCCAGGCTTTAGCGCCGACAGCAGCCAACCCATCGACGTCCACTCGGAAATCCTCGACATCGACGACGGCGCCAAGACGGCACTGTTTCGCCAGAATGTCATCGCCACACAAGCCGAGGCGACGCTCGAAGCGCCAGAACTCGACGTCACCTACGTCGGCCGGGCCACGCTCGATGCGGGTTCCAAGCCGGCCACTGCCGAGGAGACGACGAAACTTCAGGCCATCAAGGCGCGCGGCGGCGTTGCCACCCGCAACAAGGACGACCGCACGCAGTCCGATACACTCGACTACGATGCCTTGACCGAGCGGGCCGTTCTGCGCGGCAGCGTGGTTTTGACCTCGGGTGCCGATCGGCGCGTCACGGCCAAGGTCGTGCACTTCGACCAGAAGGCCGACACCGCGCTGATCACGGGCGATGTCGTCGCCACGCAGGGCCGCAACGTGCTCCAGGGCCAGCGCTTGCGCGTCGACCGCAAGCTGAGCACCACGCGGCTCGACAGCCCCGCCGAGGATGGCCAAGCTGCCGGGCGGATCAACACGCTGTTCTATCAGGCCGAGCAAAAGCCGGGCGCAAAGCCTGCTTCCAAGAAAGCGAGCGACCCCTCGGAAAACGCCATGGGGTTGGGGATCGACTTCAAGACCGATCCCAACGCGCCGATCGAGGTCGACGCCGATACACTCGACGTGTTCGACCTCAAGAAGAACGCCCTCTTTCGCGGCAATGTGGTCGCCAAGAAGGGGGATTTCATCGTCCGAACCGTGGAAATGACGGCCTTCTTCACCGGCCAGACCGGACTGGGGAGCACCCCCGCCGCGGCCGAGAAAGGTGACGCGGGCGGCGCCCAGCTCACGCGCATTGAAACCCGGCAGAAAGTCGTCGTCACCTCGAAAGACGGCCGCGAGGTCATCGGTGATTGGGCTGATTTCGACGTCAAGGCGAACACCGTCATCGTCGGCGGTAAAGTCGTCGTGTCGAACGGCAAGAGCACCATCGATGGACCCGACGGCAGTCGGCTCATGGTCGACATGACGAGCGGCAAGTCGCACTTCGAGCACGCCCCTTCGGCCAAGGCGGCCAGCGGCGAAAAAGGCCAAACCGCCGTCAGCGGGTCCACCCCCAGTGGATCAGCCGCCGACACTGCCGGCGTGCGCACGGGGGCCGAAACGTGCCCCGAAGGCCTCGTGTGCGCCAAGAAGCAGTTCCGCCTCGTGCTCTACCCCAAGGATGCCGAAGCCAAAGCCAAGGACCATCTCGATAAAGCGACCCGCGACGGGCTCGTCCCCGCCGATGTCGCGAAAGACCTTGCCCAAGGGCGCAAGTCACGGAAAAACAAACCCGAATCCTCCTCCTGGGACTCGACCACGACGACACCGTCATCGACTCCGCCCGCGAGCACCACCCGATGAGGCTGTTGTCGATGTTTTCGCGTGGCACAGCACAGCCCGGCGCGACTGCGGCGCGCCCCCAAGCCTTTGCCGGGGGCGAGGGCTGGCTCACCTGTGAGGGCGTCCAGAAGACCTACAAAAAGCGCATGGTCGTCAAAGGCGTCAGTGTCGCCGTCGCCCGGGGCGAGGCCGTGGGCCTCCTCGGCCCCAACGGCGCGGGCAAGACCACCGTCTTCTACATGATCACTGGGCTGGTTCCGGCCGATGCGGGTCGCATCACCATGGATGGGCGGGATGTCACCCGTTTGCCCATGTACCGCCGGGCGCGCCTGGGAATAGGCTATCTGCCCCAGGAAGCATCGATTTTCAGAGGCCTCACCGTCGAGCAGAACATTATGGCAATCCTCGAACTCGTCGAGCCCAACCGTGCCAAGCGGCGCGAGCAACTCGACAGCCTGCTCGAGGAATTCAGCATCACCCGGCTGCGCAAAAGTCCCTCGATCGCCCTGTCAGGCGGCGAACGACGGCGGTGCGAGATCGCCCGGGCGCTGGCCTCGCGACCGTCCTACATGTTGCTGGACGAACCGTTTGCCGGTATCGATCCCATCGCCGTGGGCGACATCCAGCAGCTGGTGCGCCACTTGACCCGGCGGGGCATCGGGGTGCTCATTACGGATCACAACGTTCGAGAAACTTTGAGTCTCGTCGACCGGGCGTATGTGATTGCTGATGGTCATGTTCTAACACAAGGTAAGCCGGAAGAAATCATAACCAACGAGGACGTTCGAAGAGTCTATCTCGGCGACATGTTCGAGAAGAAACGTTAAACGGCCCCACGTATGACAGGGGCCGGGTCATGCTGGCCCAGGTCGATACCTTCGGGGACGGTGAGTAGGATGGCACTCCAGGCGAAGCTCCAGCTCAGACAGAGCCAACAGCTCGTCATGACGCCGCAGCTCCAGCAGGCCATCAGGCTCCTGCAACTGTCGAATATGGAACTCAACGCCTTCGTCGAAGGCGAGCTGGAACGCAATCCCCTGCTGGAGCGCGACGACGACTACCGCGACGTGGCCTCCCCTGCGGCCGAGCGTGAGGTGGCCCTCGCCGACAGCGGCGCCGATTTCGACGCCGCCCCGCCGAGCCTCGATGTGGATCGCGAAGGTGTTGCGGCCACACGCGAATTGGACGCCGACTTCGAGAGCGTCTACCCCGACACCTCCCCCAATGATCTGGGCCCAGATCTCACCGGCGGCAGTTGGGCGAACGTGCGCCAGTCCACATCGTCGAGTGGCGGCGAGGGGTCGTCGAACTTGGAATCTTATGTCGCTGAAGATGTTTCCTTGCGCGATCACCTGACCGCGCAGCTGACCCTCGCCCTGCCCGATCCCGTCGATCGCATGATCGGCGGTTATTTGATCGATCTCGTTGACGAAGCAGGCTATTTGCGTGCCGATACGGGCGATGTCGCCCAGCGAATCGGAGCTGCGGAAACGCACGTTGCGCGCGTGCTCGATGTGCTCCAGAAATTCGATCCTCCCGGCGTCTTCGCGCGCGACTTGGCGGAATGCCTGGCCATCCAATTGAAGGAATGCGGGCGTTTCGACCCGATGATTGCCAAGCTCTTGGACTCGCTTCCCCTCTTGGCGGCGCGCAACATGTCGGCCCTGCGCAAAGCCGTCGGCGCGAACGCTGAAGACCTCAGTGAGATGATTGCGGAAATCAAGGCGCTCAATCCCAAGCCTGGCCTGGGCTTCGGCAGCGTCGAGATCCAGGGGGTCGTCCCCGACGTCATCATCAAGGCGGCGTCCGACGGTAGTTGGAGCGTCGAGGTCAACAACGATACGCTGCCCAAGGTGTTGATCAATCGGGTCTACTATTCGCGCGTGAACAAAGGTTCCAAGTCCGAGCAGGATCGCGAATTCCTGCATGAGTGTCTCCAGAGCGCCAACTGGCTGGTCAAAAGCCTCGATCAGCGGGCGCGCACGATCCTGCGGGTCGCCAGCGAGATCGTCCGCCAGCAGGATGCGTTCCTGACCCATGGGGTGCAGCATCTGCGCCCCCTCAATCTCAAGACGGTCGCCGACGCGATCAAGATGCACGAATCGACCGTGAGCAGGGTCACCTCGAACAAGTACGTGGCGACGCCGCGCGGGATTTTTGAGCTGAAGTACTTTTTTACGTCATCCATCGCTTCTGCCGACGATGGGGAGTCGCACTCTTCCGAAGCGGTTCGTCAACGCATCAAGATATTGATCGATAATGAAAAATCATGCTCCGTTCTATCGGACGACCGGCTGGTCGTCGTCCTGGGGCAGGAAGGCATAGAAATTGCACGGCGAACTGTCGCGAAATACCGCGAGGCCATGCGAATTCCCTCCTCCGTTCAGCGTCGACGAGAGAAACGCGAATTCGCGTAAGTGGAGCTGAACCCAAGCAGACCGATCCTCCAAAGCGACATGAAGCTGCCATGAATTGGGCTGTAAACCCACGCATCAATCGCTGCTCGCCTCCGCACCTTGTTGGGGTGCGGCAGGCTGGCTTGCTTGGCGTACGCATCAGGACTGCGCATTTCGTGGCATCGCTGTCTTGTAAGTCCCGCAGTGCGATTGCACATACTTCGACGTCGCCCATCGTGTGCGGGGCGCGAGTGGTCGCAGCAAGGAGTGAGGGGACCTGTGGTTGGGACGGCAGGAATGGGCGGGCACTAAACCGTTCGGGCAGTGTTACCACCGCTCGAAGCGGCATGGGGGGAAGGATCGTGTTATGAATCTCGCTGATTTGATTGGTCCAGAGGCGATCGTTCCATCCCTCAAAGCCAAGAACAAAAAACAGGCGCTGCTGGAACTGGCGCGCAAAGCCGAAGATTTGACCGGCCTCGATCAGGCGGTCGTTTTCGAAGCGTTGTTGCAGCGCGAGCGTTTGGGCTCGACGGGTCTGGGCCGCGGCATCGCGATCCCTCACGGTAAGTTGCCGGGCCTGACGAGCGTCGTGACGGTGTTTGCGCGCCTCGAGGAACCCATCCCGTTCGACTCCGTCGACAACGAGCCTGTCGATTTGGTCTTCCTGTTGCTGGCGCCGGAGCACGCGGGCGCCGATCACCTGAAAGCGTTGGCGCGGATTTCACGGCTGCTGCGGGAACCGCAAGCGATCCATAAACTGCGCACGTGTCACGACAGCCGCGCACTCTACGCCGTGCTCACCGAACCTATCGCGGCACACGCCGCCGCCTGAGCACCCCACTGCGTTACGCGCTGTCATCCCATGACGACCAACGCGCCCAACCCCAGCCCGCCGACGACGATGCGCCACCATGCAAATGGCGCGAAACCATGTGTCGTCACGAACTCCAACAGATACCGCACCACCACCACGCCCACAGCGAACGCCACCACGAAGCCGACGGCGATCGACTGGACGAGCTCCAGGCTCATGTCGCCCCAACTCTTGTAGAGATCCCAGGCGAAAGCGCCGACCATCGTCGGCATGGCCAGGAAGAACGAGAATTCAGCCGACGTCCGACGATCGGCACCCAACACCATGGCACCCACGATCGTCGCGCCCGATCGCGAGACGCCGGGCACCATCGCCAAGCACTGAAAGGCCCCGATGGCGAGTGCCCGCAGCGGCGGCAGATCCATCACGTCCTTGTAGCGCGGCTGATAATGCCAGCGATCGACGATGAGCAAGACGATGCCACCCACGACGAGCGTGCTGCACACGAGCATCGGGCTTTCGAACAACACCGTTTTGATGAACTTGTGCGCCAGCACGCCAACGAGCGCGGCTGGAAGAAACGCCAGGCCCACCGCCAAAACGAATCGCTGCGTGCGCCCATCGCGCGGCAAGTCCAGTGTGATACGCAACAGCTTGGCGGCATAGACACTCAGGATCGCCAGGATCGCCCCGAGCTGAATGAGAATTTTGAACGTCCCGGTCGAGGTCAGTCCGAAGAACCTGTCGGCGAGCACCAGATGGCCCGTCGACGAGACGGGGAGAAACTCCGTTACACCTTCGATGATGCCGAGCAGGATCACGTGCCACGTCGACATCGAGGCGTCCTTTCGCGAGATCTGGGATTGGAATTGGTGGAAGATCGAAACACGCTCGCGCTGCTTTAGCAGTTACCCGCGATCGCAGCAGTCACCTACACGCCGCAGGCGCACCGGCGCCTCGCCAGCATACGCTGTCGACCGCGAGCCGCAGTTTCGGCGATGACACGGTATATGAAGGCCAATCCGATTCGCAGCGCAACCACGCGGACGACCCCTGAATGAGCCTCCTCACGCATTATCGCTTGTGCCCGTTCTCCCGCTCCATTCGGCTGGCCCTTGCGGAGTTGCAATTGCCGGTCGCGTTCGCCGAAGAACTGCCCTGGGAGTGGCGCCCCGAATTCCTCGCGCTCAATCCCTCGGGCGATCTACCCGTGCTCGTGCGCGGCAGCGGCGTGGTCATCGCGGGCAGCTACGCCATCTCCGAATATCTGGCGGACATCGAATCTGCGGCTCCCCCGGACCAGATCACGATGACGCTCTTTGCGGGATCGAGCGAAGCGCGCGCTGAGACCCGCCGCCTCGTCGACTGGTTCCACGGCAAACTCGACCGCGAAGTCACCCGCGAGATGCTGCGCGAGCGTCTGCACTCTCGGCTGCGCTCCGAACTGGTGAGCCAGGCGCCCGATGCCGATCTCATTCGCGCGCTGCGGACCAATCTGCGCTATCATCTATCGTATCTGAACCACTTGGCGGATCAGCGACGATGGCTCGCGGGCGAAACCTCGAGCTTCGCAGACTTGGCCGCGGCGGCGCATTTGTCATGCCTCGACTATATCGGAGAAGTGCCTTGGGAAGGCTATCCCGCAGCCCGGGATTGGTATCAACGGATCAAGTCACGACCTTCGTTCCGGCCGCTGCTGGCCGATCGGTGCCCTGGCGTGCCCCCCCCTCCGCACTACGCCGACCTGGACTTTTGACGGGTCAAGTCGTGCGGCACGCGAAAGTCCACCGGAGGTCGGTTTGACGGGTGTCCTCGAGCAGAACGTGCGCAGACACGCGGCTGAGATCGGCTTCGACCAGATCGGCATCGCGCGCCTCGCCGACGTGCCCGACCACCTCGCCAAACGGCTGGCGGAATTCCTCGCCGACGGCAGCCACGGCGATATGGATTGGCTCGCGCGTCATGCCGATCGTCGCAGCCACCCCAATGCTCTGTGGCCCGAGGCGCGCAGCGCCATCATGCTGGGGCTCAACTATGCGCCCGACGCCGATCCACTCGCCATTCTCGGGCATTGCGACCGCGGCGCCATTTCGGTCTACGCGCAAGGCAAGGATTATCACGAGATCATCAAGCCCAAGCTCAAGGTGCTGGCGCACCGCCTTGCGCAGGACACCGGTGCCGACGTAAAAGTCTTCGTCGACACGGCACCGCTGATGGAAAAGCCCTTGGCGGCCCTCTCCGGCATCGGCTGGCAGGGTCGCCACACCAATCTCGTCTCGCGCGCGCACGGCTCGTGGCTCTTCCTGGGCGCCATCCTGACGACGGCCGAACTCGCGCCCGACGAACCCGAACGCGATTCCTGCGGGTCATGCCGCCGTTGCCTCGATGTCTGCCCGACGAACGCGTTTCCAGCGCCTTATCGCCTCGACCCACGCCGCTGTATCTCCTATCTCACGATCGAGCACAAAGGTCCCATCGACCGAGAGCTTCGCCCGCTCATGGGCAATCGCATTTACGGCTGCGATGATTGCTTGGCGGTTTGCCCGTGGAATAAATTCGCCGTTGCGGGCCGCGAAACGCGGCTGCACGCACGCATCGAGACGGACAACCCTCCCCTGGCGGATCTGCTGCCTCTCGATGACGCCCAGTTTCGTCGCCGGTTCGCCGGCACGCCCGTCAAGCGCACGGGCCGCGGTCGCTTCCTGCGCAACGTGCTGATTGCTGTCGGCAACTCGGGCGACCGGGCTCATCGCGACGGAGCGGCAAGGTTGCTCGGCGACGCCTCTCCGCTCGTTCGCGGTGCGGCCGTCTGGGCGTTGAGCCGGCTCTGCACACGCCCGGAGTTCACGACGCTGTCAACGCACCATCTCGCCGACGAACATGACGCCACCGTCGTCACCGAATGGCACGAGGCACGCAACCCATGACCCACCTCTTGGCCTTCGGTTTGGGCTACAGCGCGCGGTGGTTGGCTCGGCGTCTGGCATCCGACGGATGGAGCATCACCGGCACGTCGCGCACCGACCAAGGTGCAGCCGAGATCACTCAAGCCGGGTG
>JANOHP010000066.1:0-9203 GCA_031406575.1 Hyphomicrobiales bacterium | reverse complement strand
CCGACGCGCGCTTGAGCCCGTTGCCCCCCTGTGCAAAGGTCGCGCCCGAAATCGACAACCCTCGACGAGCGGAAACACCCCCTTCATGGCAGACGACATCGTCATCGAATCAACAAAGCTCACTGTCGCCATCGAGGCGATCGTCGCCAAGGGCGGATCGAGTGCACGCGAAGCCAAACTCGTCGCCACGAATTTGGTCGAAGCAAACCTCAAGGGCCACGACTCGCACGGCGTCGGCATGATGCCGCGTTATGTGGATTCGCTCCTTGAAGGCGGGTTGGCCATCAACCAGAGCCCCAAGATCGTGCTCGATACCGGCCCTCTGCTGCGCATGGACGGGCAAAAGGGCTACGGCCAAGTCATCGGCCACGATGCCACGACAATCGCCATCGACCACGCCAAGCAACACGGCATCTGCGCCGCCGGCCTCATCAATGCACACCATATCGGCCGCATCGGCGCCTGGGCCGAGCAGTGCGTGGCGGCGGGGCTGGTGTCGATTCACTTCGTCAACGTCGTCTCGCGTCCGATCGTGGCGCCGTGGGGTGGCGGCGATGGCCGCTTCGGCACCAACCCCATCTGCATCGCGGTGCCGCGCAAGGGCGCCGACCCCATCGTGCTCGATTTCGCGACCAGCCGCATTGCCCAGGGCAAAACACGCGTCGCCCACAATCAGGGCAAACAACTCGAGCCCGGCACGATCATCGACGATCAAGGCCGCCCCACGACCGACCCCCGCTACACGGTGATCCCGCCGCACGGCGCCATTCTGCCCTTTGGCCAACACAAGGGCTCTGGCCTCGCGCTCATGGCCGAACTGTTGGGCGGTGCGCTGACCGGCGGCGGCACGGGCCGCGTGCCCTACGAGGGCAAGAAGCGCGTCATCAACAGCATGCTGTCGATCCTCATCGATCCCGCGCGGCTGGGCACGTCTGAGCATTTCCAAACCGAAATCGACGGCTTCCTCGATTGGATGCTGCAGTCGAGTCCCGCCCAAGGCGTCGACAAGGTGCGCATCGCCGGTGAGCCCGAGCGCGAGTGGAAAGCCAAGCGCATGAAAGACGGCATCCCCGTCGATCCCACGACCTGGGCGGAAATTCTCGCCGCGGCCGAAAAGCTCGGACTACCCGGCAACGAGGTCGCCCGCATCGCCGGCGTGTGATCCGTCGGATCAGCGTGCGGCCTGCAGAATGCGCGCGGCGGCGTCGACGTAGACTTCCGCGCCCAGCAAGATGTCGGCGTCTGCCGTGTTCTCCGTCCAATGGTGGCTGATGCCGCCGATCGAGGGCACGAACAGCATCGCCGACGGCATGTGGCCAGCGAGGATCTGCGCATCGTGGCCCGCGCCCGAGGGCAGGCGCGTATGTTTCCCCGGTGCGCGCGCTTCGGCAGCCGCCTCGATCGCCGCTTGGAACGTCGTGGCCATCGCCGCCGGCGTCGTCTGCCGCAGCACCTGCACCTCGACCTGACAGGGACCCGCAGCGTTGGCTTCGGCCACGAGCCGACGCAGATGCCCGTCGAGACGTGTATGCACTGCCGAGTCCGTGTCGCGCATCTGGAACTGCATCGTCGCCTTGCCCGGAATGATGCTCGGCGCACCCGGATCGAAGGCGATGTCGCCCGTCGTCCAGACGGTCCGTGGGCCACAGTGCTGCGCGAAACACTCGTTCAGCGCCACCGACAGCTTCGCCGCCGCCAGCCCCGCATCACGGCGGATCGCCATACGCGTGGTGCCGGCATGGTTTTGCAGTCCGGTGACGACGAGCTGATACCGCGTGATACCGACGATGCTCGTGACAACACCGATTTTCAGATCGTGCGCCTCGAGCCAGTCGCCCTGCTCGATATGCGCCTCGAAGAAGCCGACATACCGCTTCGGATCCAGCACCTCGCGCGCTCGGCCCGCGTAACCGGCGGCACGCAACGCCTCGCGCATCGGCGTGCCCGTCGTGCGATCCCGCGCCGCGTCGATCTCGGCGTCTGTTACCTCGCCCATCGCAGACCGCGACCCCAGGAATGATCCGAAGTGTCCCTCCTCGTCGCACCACGCGACGACGTCGATGCCTTTGCCGGCGAACGCGGGGTCTGCCGCAATCGCGCGCGCCGCTTCCAGCGCATAAATCACGCCCAACGGACCATCGAGCCAACCGGAATAATTCTGGCTTTCCAGATGCGAGCCCGCCAGCAGTCGCGGCCCAGCCCCCGGTGCGAACCCCAACAGATTGCCGATGCCATCGATCACCGTGCGGTGGCCGATGGCGTCGAGTTCGGCGCGCACATAGTCGATCGAGGCGATGTGGACCGGCGACAGCGCCGGCTTGTGCACGCCCGTTTCATAGGCGCCGATCGAACGCAAATGCTTCAAATCGTGCAAGACACGCGCGGAATTGCAGGTTGGCATGGGCTCAGCCCTTCGTTTTCATGCTGGCGAAGTCTCCCGAGTATTCCGCGCCGCAGAACGTGCCGCCCTGGTAGTGCTCGCTCGGCGGGTCGCCCGTCGGGGGCTCGTTGGCAAGCACGGCCGCCGCCTGCACCTCGGAATTGTCCTCGGGCTTGTAGCCCAAGGACGCGGCGTGGCTGTTGTCGTACCAGGAGCGCGCATTGTCGGAGACGCCATACATGACCTCGTAGACGAGGCCCGGCCGTTCGAGACCGATGCGAATGAGCTGCACGAGATCGCGCGGCGACACCATGATCGACAGCCGGCGCTTGTCGATGGGCTCCTCGTTGACGTTGCCGATGCGTAGGGTGGTGACGCCGATGCCGTGCTTGTAGGCATAGAGCGCGCCGATCCCCTCACCGAACAGCTTCGACACGCCATAACGGCTGTCAGGACGCGGAATGACTTTGGTGTCGATCGTCGTCGTGCGCGGATAAAAGCCCACCGCATGGTTGGACGACGCAAAGATCACGCGTTTGACGCCCTGCTTGCGCGCCGCCTCGAAGAGATTGTAACAGCCCACGATATTGGCCTCGAGGATCGCCTCCCACGGCGCCTCGCCCGATTGCCCGCTCAAATGAATGATGCCCTCGACGCCCTCGCAGGCCTTTTCGATTTCGGCGGGCTTGGCCACGTCGGCCCGAATGAAGGTCTCGTTGCTGCCAAGGTTCTTGGGCTCGCGCAGGTCGGACAAAACGAGATCGGGATAAATCGGCGGCAACAACTTCCGCAGATGCGTCCCAATCCCGCCAGCCGCGCCCGTCAGCAATACGCGTTTCATGTCGGTCTTCCTTTTCGTGCGTCAGCCAGCCTTGATGAATACCGATTGTAGGCGAGCGCTCCTCGCGTTCACAACGTCGTTGTGCAGCGAGCCTTCGCGTTCTCAGGGCCATTCATTTTCAACATACAATATGTCACCCCGCGATTTATTCGCGGGATCCAGCGCTCCGCACGCTCTGAATCCAGCCGAGGGATGGATCCCGGCAATAAATGCCGGGATGACAGGGCAACCGTTGGCGCTCGAATTGAACTGCCGACCACCTTGCGCCGCCCCCGCACCCCTCCTATCGTCGGTTGCAACCCTCGAGGAGGCCGCCCATGTCCCAAGCCAAAACATTCCACGCGCAGATCCAGTCCGGCCCGATGGTCGTCGCGCCCGGCGCCTATGACTGCATCACCGCGCGCCTCATCGCGCAGGCTGGATACCCGGCCGTCTACATGACAGGAGCCGGCACCTCGGTCGCGCATGGGCTGCCCGACTATGGGCTCCTCACCATGACCGAGATGGTGGCCAACGCGCGTCGCATCACTGGCTGCATCGACGTGCCGCTCGTCTCCGACAGCGACACGGGCTACGGCAACGAGCTCAACGCCTATCGCACCGTGCAGGAGTTCGAGCGCGCGGGCGTGGCGGCGATCCACATCGAGGATCAGGTGTTTCCCAAAAAATGCGGCCATCTCGAAGACAAGGAACTGATCAGCCTCGAGGACTACACCGCCAAGATTCGGGCAGCCGTCGCCGCCAAATCGACGCGTGAATTCCAGATCATCGCGCGCACCGACAGCCGGGCCGGAGCGGGATTTGAAGAAGCCGTTCGCCGCTGCAACGCCGCCCTCGAGGCCGGCGCCGACATGGCGTTCCTCGAAGCGCCACAGACCATGGCCGAAGTCGAGCAAGTCCCAAAGCTCGTCAAGGGCCCGTGCCTGCTCAATGTCGTGCTCGGCGGCAAGACGCCCGCCGTCAACTTGCGCGATGCCGAGAAGATGGGCTACCGGATCGCCATACTGCCCGGCATGCTGTTTGCTTCGATCATCGGCCTTTGCGACAAGATGCTGGCCGACGTGAAGGAGACTGGCGAGCTCGCCCAGCCCTTCAGCTCAGGCGGCCCCGCCAAAACCTTCGCCCGGTTCGGCGCGGCCGAATGGGACGAACGCCGCACCGCTTTCCGGCCGCCCGCGCCCAAGCGTGAAGCGGCGGAATAAGGTCGATCGCCATCGATGCCACTTTACCCCCGCCTGCTCGCACCCCTCGACTTGGGGTTCACGACGCTGTCGTGCCGCGCCGTCATGGGCTCGATGCACACGCGCCTCGAAACGCTCGATCGGGCGCCTGAACGCATCGCGCGTTTTTATGCCGACCGCGCACGCGGCGGCGCGGCGTTGATCATCACCGGTGGTTTTTCGCCTAACGCCGACGGCCTGATCGAACCGCACGGCCCCGTCCTCGACCGTCCCGATCAAATCGCGGAGCATCGCCACATTACCGATGCGGTACACGCCGCCGGTGGCAAGATCGCCCTGCAAATCCTGCATGCGGGTCGTTACGCGACACACGAGCTGTCGGTCGGCCCCTCGGACCGCGCTTCGCCGATCAATCCGCGTCCGCCCCGCCGCATGACCGAGGCCGACATCGCTCGCACCATCGCCGACTACGCCACCTGTGCGGCGCTGGCGCGAGAGGCCGGCTATGATGGCGTCGAGGTCATGGCCAGCGAAGGCTATCTGATCAACGAATTCACGGCGCTGCGCACCAACGACCGCACGGACGCTTGGGGTGGCAGTCTCGACAACCGGTTGCGCTTTCCCGTCGAGATCCTGCGCCGCGTCCGGGACCGTGTCGGCGCTGATTTCATCGTGGTCTATCGCATTTCATCCATCGACCTCGTCGAGGGCGGCCTGACGACAGACGAGATCATCGCCCAAGCCAAAGCCGCCGAGGCCGCCGGAGCGACGCTCATCAATCAAGGCGTCGGTTGGCACGAAGCGCGTGTGCCGACGATCGCGCAGAAAGTACCGCGTGCCGTGTGGACGTTCGCCGCCGAGCGCCTCGAGCGCGCCGTCGCCATTCCCGTCATTGCCTCGAACCGCATTTCCACACCGGAGGTCGCCGAAGACATCCTGGCGTCGGGCGCAGCCGACCTCGTGTCGATGGCGCGGCCGTGGCTCGCCGATCCCGATTTCATCACCAAGGCGCGCGCGGGCCGCCGCGACGAAATCAACGTCTGTATCGCGTGCAACCAAGCGTGCCTCGACTACATTTTCTCCCGGCGGGTGGCGTCTTGCCTGGTCAACCCGAAGGCCTGTCGCGAAATCGAGTTCGACGTCCCACCCCCCGTCGCGAAGAAACGCGTGGCCATCGTGGGGGCTGGTCCTGCCGGCCTCGCCTGCGCCACGGCCGCCGCCGAGCGCGGCCATCGGGTCACGCTCTATGAAGCCAGCTCCCGCATCGGTGGTCAGCTCACACTCGCGCGCGCTGTGCCCGGCAAGGAAGAATTCGACGAAACGCTGCGCACGTGGCAGCGTCTGCTCGACAAGCACCGTGTCGACGTGCGCCTGGGCGAACAGCCAACGGCCGATGCCCTCGCGAACGACTACGACGCTATCGTCATTGCAACGGGCGTCACCCCGCGCACGCCGCCGATCCCCGGCATCGACCACGCCGCGTGCGTCTCCTATGGCGACATTCTCTCGGGCCGGGTGACCGCTGGACGTCGCGTCGTCGTGCTGGGCGCAGGCGGCATCGGTTTCGACATCGCCGAATTTCTGTCCTCACCACCATCCGGCGACGCCATGGACCCCCGACATTTCCTCGCCGAGTGGGGCGTCGACCCCGCGAGCCCCCACGCGGGCGGGCTGGCCAAACCGGCCGAGCCCCATCGCGGGCGCGAGATCGTCATGGTCCAGCGCCGCGAAGGCCGAATGGGCCGGGGCTTGGGCGTTTCGACGGGCTGGATTTTGCGCCTGCAACTGGCCAAGCGCAAAGTCGCCCAGGTCACCGGCGCCACCTATCGGCGCATCGACGACGCGGGCCTGCATATTACGGTCGCCGGCCAGGATCGGGTGCTACCGGCCGACACCATCGTCATCTGCGCCGGCCAGGAACCCGAACGCAGTCTTTATGACGCGCTCGTCTCCCGGGGCGCGCCGGTCCACCTGATCGGGGGCGCAGCGGACGCCCGCGAACTCGACGCCATGCGGGCGATCGACGACGGTTTGCGGCTCGCCCACGCGCTGTAAATTCAGCGTTCTGATTGTGCGGCGGCCCCGTGGGCGCTATTGCATCGCCCATGAGCGAGACCACCCGACCCTCCCGGAGCCCGCGTGCGGCCCCCGCGATCGACAGCCTCCGGCTGCTCGAGACGCGCGGCTTTGCCGACTACCGCCTGCTCGACAGTGGCGACGCGCGCAAACTCGAGCGGTTCGGCCGCGTCGTCGTCGACCGTCCCGAGCCGCAAGCGCTGTGGTCGCCTCGCCTGCCGCCCGAGCGCTGGCAGGCAGCCGATGCGGTCTTCTCATCCGATGGGGACGAAGAGGGCGGCCGCTGGCGCTCCAACCGCACGATCCCCGAGAGTTGGCCCGTGCGCGTCGAGGGCGTCACCGTCAACTGCCGGCTGAGCGCCTTTCGCCATCTGGGCCTCTTTCCCGAACAGCTTCCACACTGGCAGTGGATGATCGAGCGCATCGAGCGCCTGAACCGCACGGGCGTCGACAGCCCGCGTGTGCTCAATCTCTTCGGCTATACGGGCGCCGCCTCCATCCTGGCCGCCAAGGCCGGCGCCGAAGTCGTCCATATCGACGCCTCCAAGAAAGCCATCACCTGGGCGCGCGAAAACCAAGCTGCCTCCGGCTTGAGCGCCGCCCCCATCCGCTGGCTGCTCGACGACGTGCGCAAATTCGTCGCCCGTGAGCAACGCCGCCAGCGCACTTATCACCTCATTCTGCTCGACCCCCCGCCACGCGGCCACGGACCCACGGGCGAGCTGTGGGAGATGTTCGACCATCTGGCCCCACTCGTGCGCGATTGCGTGAGCCTGCTCGATCCCGATCGCGCTGGCCTCGTGCTCACGGCCTACGCCATTCGCCTATCGGCGATCTCCATCGGCAACGTGCTCGGCGAAGCCCTCGCGGGCCGCTCTGGTCCCCTCGAGTGCGGCGAACTCGCGATCCGCGAAGAGACCGGCGCGCGCGCCGTTCCCACATCCATCTACAGCCGCTGGTGCACCGATGACCTCGCGTGACGATGATCGCTTCCCGCGCGAGGTTGGCAGCGTGGGCGGCTTGCGCCAGATCACCAGCCTGCAGAATGACAGCGTCAAGCTGATCCGGTCACTCGAGATGCGCAAAGCGCGCCGCGACACCGGCCTCTTCGTCGCCGAGGGCATATCCGTCCTGGTGACAGCCCGCGAGCAAGGCTGGTCGCCGACGATGCTCGTCGCGGGCCCCGGCAGCCACGACAACACCATCGCGCGGGCGCTCGTCACCTGGGCGCTGAAAGAAGGCGCCGAGGGTCTCGACGTCTCCGCCGCCGTGCTGGAAAAGCTCGCCGCCAAAGACAACCCCCAAGTCGTGATGGGCGTATTTGGGCAGCGCTTTGCCGACGCGCCCGACCCGGCGAACGTCTCACGCTCGGCCGTCTGGCTGGCGCTCGAGGGCGTGCGCGATCCGGGCAATCTGGGCACCATCATTCGCACGGTGCATGCGGTCGGCGCGGCCGGCATCGTGCTCGTCGGCCAGACTTGCGATCCCTATTCCAAGGAGTCGGTGCGCGCCAGCATGGGCTCCATCTTCGCGGTCCCGATCGCGCGCCTCGACACCGAGGCCTTCGCCATCCTCGCGCGCGCCTGGCCCGGCGATGTCGTCGGCGCGCATCTGGACGGCGCGGCGGATTTCCGCGCGGGGGGATGGCGCGAACCAGCCCTCATCCTCATGGGCAGCGAAGGCGCGGGCCTCTCCGCCAACCTGACGGCGCGGTGCTCGCGCCTCGTCAGAATTCCCATGGCCGGCAGCCTCGACAGCCTCAACCTCGCCGTCGCCACGGCTTTGATGCTCTACGAAGCGCGCCGCGATCAGCTCACGATCTGATCGACATCGCCGCCAACGGGTTCCGCCCTACTCCCTACTCCCTACTCCCTACTCCCTACTCCCTACTCCCTACTCCCTACTCCCTACTCCCTACTCACCCCACGTACTTCCAATACGTGTCCTTCTTCACCACCCAGCCGTCCCGAAACTCCCACAGATCGCAGCCCAGATAGGCGAACGGCTTGCCACCCACCGGCGTGCCGCGCACCACCCACTCCGACACGGCTTTGGATTGATCGCAAATCCAGTGCCGCATTTCCTCCCACCGCATATCGGGAATTTGGGTAAAGCGTCCCGTCAGCACCTCGCCAATGGCCGCCTTGCCGACGAGGCGACGGCCTTCGGGCTCGCTCGGCCCGCGCGCCATCAGCCACACCCCGTCGTCGGTGAAATGCGACAGGATCGCGGGCACGTCCTGCCGATTGAAGCCATCCTGGATCTCGTCGAGCAGCTTGATCGTCACATTGCGTCGCATGCAAAACCTCCATCGTGTGGGATCGCTCCGCGTAACGCTAAGCCACAGCGCCCTCACCGGCAAATGTCGCCCTAGCGCGACGACCCACACTCCGCCTTGGCCGCACCCACCACACTCTGCCCATCACCGTCGCCGCCACGTCACGACCGCCCCACCACCCCACCACGCCCTGGCCGCCCCTGACTGCTCGAGGGCAAGCTGCAGCGGCCATCCACGCAAGATGCCGTCGATCACCCAACGCCGAAATCGCCGCCCGTGCCTCGGCACGTCGGTTGGAAAATAAAGCGAGGGGCACGGGGCGGTAGGGCCGCGGGTCCGATAGGGTTTTGGTTTTGGCGGACACCTTCCCGCCCCGTGAACTGCTGTCTTTCTCCACCCACTGTACCGTCGGATGGCGGCTTCGGGTGCGAACCGTCGTTCGCACCG
>JANOHP010000131.1:0-3710 GCA_031406575.1 Hyphomicrobiales bacterium | reverse complement strand
GTCGACATAGGCGGCAGCGGTTGCCGCCCGCATCAGTCGCGGCCACGCCCCGGGATTATGCGTCTGGTGCGACATGGCCGTCGACGCCTATGCGACAGGATCGGAGGGCTTAGCGTTGATTGTCACCATCGGCGCGCGTCCAAGCTTGCGTTCAACCGAGATAAGGCCAGCTTGCTCCAGCCAATCGAGCCCGCGGTATTTTGCATTCCGATCGAGGCCAAAGTACCGACCGGTGAGATTGGACAGCGGGACAACGGCCGAGTTGCGCAACCCCGCTTCCAACCAGACAGCGATCCCGACATGCAGCGACTTACCTGGCAGCTCTGCTGCCGCACTCAACCAGTCGAGCGGAATTGGACCGCGTAGAAAGCGCTGCCCCTTGGAGGCCCGTGGAATGCGCCGCTGAGACGTTGGCAGTCTGTTTGCAGAGTTGCCTTTCAACCGAAGCCGATCGAGATCAAACGGAGGCATCGGAACTATCCTCCTTAGATACATATAATAAGACTGTACGGGGGTTCGCGGGTGAGCAGGTTGCGTCGCGCTGATGAGCAGGTGGACCGTGCAATCCCAGTGCGCGCTCGACTGCCGCCCACACGACTTGACCGCGTCGATCAGTCCATCGATCTGGAGCCCGAGTGATACGCACCGAGGTGCGGAGCTCGAACCCATCGAGTACGATGGCACTCGACTCGGCCATCAGGCGCTCGGTTGTTGTAATAGCGTCGTCGAGATCCCTGATCGGCGCCTCGATCAGCAGGGAATCGTGGTTGGGCGCGCAAACTTTGACTCCTGCCTCGGTAACAAGACAGCATGCGAGCCGGAGCATCTCGGCACCATTGGCCTGCATCGGGAAATTGCGCAGAGACCTCGGATTGGGATCGCTTCCGACAGTCAGACGCCAGCCGAAGACGGAACTCTGCTCTCCGTGAAGCAGGGCGTTGGTCTCGATCGCTTCGAGCCACGACCAGAAATTCCGAAAGTGGGAGTGGTGTCGGCGGATCAGATCGGCTGCATCTGCGACTGGTCTGGCGATTTGCCGAGCGAGGCGCTCGGGGCCGATGCCGAATAAGAGGCCCAGAGCACATGCTTTGTAGCGTTCGCGCAGATCGGCGTGGCTCGTGGCCGTCGCCGTCATTGGCGCAGCGCCAGTGGAGATCGCCAGAGCGAGATACGGATCGCCTGTCAAATAAGACGACAGCATTGCAGAATCGCCTGACAGCGCTGCGGCAATCCCAAATTCCTGCTGCTGCCAATCGATCATCGCCAGCCCCTCACCGGGCTCCGGCTTGATCAGATGACGAGCCCACGCCGGTGCGCCGAGTATCGAAGCTTTGGTGCTTGGTTGATTGCGTCCCGTCCGAGATGAAAATGGGTGCAGAGTTGTTCGATTGCGTCCGTCACGCCCGATCGCTAACGTGCGGGGATCGAAGCCTGAATGCATCGATCGAACATCCTTCAGCGGACGCACGTCGGGATACGCGCGGGCCATGTCGCGAAAGGCATCATCGCCGAGGTCGAAGGCACCCGCGGATGTTGTTGGCCACGCGATACCTCGACGGTCGAACCAATCGGCAAATGCGTCGCGATCGAAACTGCCGTCCCGATAGGTTCCGAAATCACTGCCGACGATATCGACCACCACGGATCGCAATGTCAGCCAATCGTCGGCAAGGCGAGTGATGCGCTCGACATCGACTGGGACGCCGGCCGCCTCGATATGGGCGACGGCGCACATGTAGCGGCCACGTAAGAGGGCTCGGCCGATATCGAGCCTCGGCAACATTGCCCGGGCGAGGCAGCCCATCGCTTCAAGTCGGCGCCGAAGGCCCTCCGGTGACTTGGCGTGCTCCAGTGCTGGAAGAGTTGGTAGACCGAACCACACAAAAGCCCCACGAAGGCCAGGTCCTATTGGGAGCTTCCGCCCGTTGCTGACAACGCGAAACTCGACCAGTAGGTCGATGATGCGGTCCGGAGCTGGCCAGCCCAGCGCTTTATGGCAGCCGAGCAGAATACGGGCATCGAATGTGACCAGCAGTGCCGTTGGCCCGGTCGGATAGGGTGGCGTACGGCGATTGAATAGCTCCGTGTGCCCGACCTCGACAACGGGTTCGGGCTGTTGTCCGTCAGCAACCACCAGAAAGAGCGGTGCCATCGTTTCGCCGATACGATCTTCGGCCAGAAACAAAACGATCCAGATGCTCGTAAAGCCGTTCGGAAGCGGTGGCATCAATGCTCTCCCCGCAACTGCTTCAGTACCGGATGATCGAGGCAGTCGATGATCCGATCCTTGAACGCCATGGCCAACAGAACACTGAGCGTGAGATCGGGCCACGCAGGCTCGGGGAAGTTGCCAGTTGCTTCGAGAACGTCATAGGTTCCGGCGCCCATGTTGGCGACGAGCCGGATGAACTTGGATTTGGCACGTTCGGCGGCCTCTAGTGCAACCGCATTCCACTCGTCGTGCCGCCCCAATTCGTCCTGCAGTTTGATCGGCCAAAGAAAGACTGCGCCATAGGTCGTCATCGAGGTGACGAGGACCTTCGGTACCGCTTCCCCGGGTAGATGCGGCGCAAGGCTTGGCTCTACGAGATAGCTGAGCCGGTCAGCCTTGACCTCGAGGACTGTCGTCTCGAGCCACATTTCGATGTCGGGATGGGTCCTGAAGAATTCCTGTCGACCCGGTTTGCGCACTGGAACGGAAACGATGATGCGCCGGACATCCTGCCGATCGCCAAAACGCTGACCAATCCGCAGACGCCTGGGGTCAAAGGGATCTGGAGCACCCTGCTCCTCATTTTCGTCGTCGCCGTTGGAACCGTTTTTCACAGACTGAACGCCCCCGTGTGTTGCTCGAACCGTTCGGCAACTTTCTCGAATAGTCTTCGAAGGCGCCATGCCCTGAGGGGGATCGAAGTTGTGACACGAAAACGCAAAAAAGCTCTTTCGGATCAGCAAGACGCTCTGAGCGATGTGACATGTCGCACAGAAGAGTGTGACATTCAGGACCGCCGGCGCCGAACGGGACTGTCACGGCGCGCGTGCGCTTGAAACTTTGGATATCGAGTTGGACGACGCGCGAGAGGCGCACTCTTGGTTCTGCAACGAGGGGTGTGACTAGGCGCCTTATTCAGCGACCCCGGACCTGATCTGGCGTCACAACGCGCACGGCGGGGTTTAGACGATACCCCTTGCCCTGCACCGTCTCGATGATCGCATCGAGACCAAGTTCGCTGCGGTACAGGCTTTGGTATTCGCGGCTGATCTTTTCGCGAATCCGGGAGATCGTCTTGCGCCCTGAGATATCCCCTTCACTGCCGGCTGCCTCAGCGAGATCTGCCGCGAGAATGGTTCGATAATTTTCAGGTGCCCGCTCGGCCTCTCGATCCTGTCTATAGATCCGAACGAGTTCCGACAGAGTTCTAAACTCAGCCGGTCCCATGAGCGGGGCTATGCCGTCGATTAGGATGCGTTTGCCCGCCTGATCGACTGCGAGCAACATCGCGCCGTGTTCAGTGACATCCTCGCCTGCCTCGGTCTTCCTGTCGGTGCCAGACAATTGGGTGGTAATTGGCTCTCGTTCGATTTCGATGTCGGGCGCATTGACCACGAGTAGCAACAGGCAGCTGTCGGGCAGCGTATGGTCGATCAACTCGAATTTATGCGCGGCCGCGGCTTCTGCGAAGATGGTTCTGACCACCTCGCCGTGCCGG
>JANOHP010000030.1:0-5305 GCA_031406575.1 Hyphomicrobiales bacterium | reverse complement strand
CGACCGCTGCATCGAGCACCTGCAGCACATCACCGCGCGTGATCGAGCGAGCGTCGTGCTTGCCCCAAACGGTAGCAAATCGGTCACGCAGCAGCCGTTCGGTTTCGCGGGCGTGACTTGGTCGATTGTGTCGCGCGCAGTGGCCTGTAACGAACTCACTAATCACTGCGTCAAAGGTTGCAACCGTCGCTGTCGCCTTGCCCCCTAACTCTGGCTCGCCGCCATCGGCAATCGTCGCCAGCGCCTCGTGCGCTTGTTTCCTTGCTTTCGCCAACGACATCGTCGGGAATCGACCGAGCGTCAAACGCCGCTTGCGGCCGGCCACGTAATACATGAGTACGAACGATTTGGTGCCGCGTGGAGAGACGCGCACACCGAACCCTGGCATCTTGTCATCCCAGAGTTCGATGCGGGCATTGCCCTTCGGTGTGAGTTTGCGGATGGTCAACTCGGTCAGCATGACGGCTCGCCAGTCGCTTTATCTAGGAGCCCGTCCGCAATTGCCGCGATGGCTTTCTGGACGGGCTCCTAGCGTCGCGCATCGGCCAGGATCATGTTGGCGCCCTTCTCCGCGATCATCATCGTGGGCGCGTTGGTGTTGCCCGACGTGATGGTGGGCATGACCGACGCATCGATCACGCGCAACCCTTCTAGCCCGCGCACTTTCAATCGTGCGTCCACCACGGCGGAGGCGTCGCTGCCCATCTTGCAGGTCGAGACGGGGTGGAAAATCGTCGTTGCCACGTCGCCGGCGGCAGTCGCCAACGCCTCGTCGCCATCGATCTCGGAACCGGGACGGAATTCCTCCGGCCGATAGCGCTGTAGCGCCGGCATCGACACGATGCGGCGGGTGACGCGGATCGAGTCGGCGGCCACCCGGCGGTCGTCCTCGGTCGACAGGTAGTTCGGCCGGATGTCGGGATGCACTTGCGGATCGGGCGACGTGATGCGCACCCAGCCGCGACTGGTCGGGCGAATGTTGGCGACGCTCGCTGTGAACGCGGGGAACGGGTCGAGCGGTTCACCGAACTTGGGCAGCGTCAACGGCTGCACATGATATTGAATGTTGGGCGTCTCGCGCGAGGGATCGGACCGCGTGAAGGCGCCGAGCTGTGACGGCGCCATGGTCATCGGTCCACTGCGGCGCAACAGATACTCGAGCCCGAAGCCGGCACGCCGCAGCCAGCTCTGATACTGCTCGTTCATCGTCGGGACGCCGCTGACCTTGTAGGCGCAGCGAATTTGCAGGTGATCCTGCAAATTCTCGCCGACCCCGGGCAATTCGTGCAGCACGGTGATGTCGTTGGCACGCAGCAGCGGGCCGGGACCGATGCCCGACAGTTGCAGGATCTGCGGCGACCCGATGGCGCCGGCCGCCAAAATCACTTCGTTGCGCGCGAAGGCCATGAACGGCTCGCCGTCGCGTTTGTAGGCGATACCTTTCACGCGAGGCTTGTCGACGAGCAACCACTGCGCGTGGGCATTCGTGGCGACTGTCAAATTGCGCCGATGCCGGATCGGCTTGAGGAACGCCTTCGAGGTATTCCAGCGCACGCCCGAGCGCTGATTGACGTGGAAGTAACCGCAGCCTTCGTTGTCGCCGCGATTGAAATCATCGGTCTTGGGGATGCCCGCCTGCGCGGCTGCCTCGCGGAAGGCATCGAGGATATCCCAGGAAATGCGCGGTTTTTCGATGCGCCACTCCGCCCCGCGCTCGTGCAGGCCCGCGAAGGTGTCGGGTTCGGTCGCCCACTGATCCTGATGGCGCTTGAAATGAGGGAGCACGTCGTCCCAGCCCCAGCCCTCGTTGCCCATCTGCCGCCACAGATCATAGTCGCGCGCCTGGCCGCGCATGTAGATCATGCCGTTGATCGACGAACAGCCGCCGAGCACCCGGCCACGCGGATAGTTGAGTGCGCGACCGTTCAGGCCCGGTTCTTCACCCGTGCGATAGCACCAGTCGGCGCGCGGATTGCCCATCAGATAGAGATAGCCGACGGGAATGTGGATCCAGTGGTAGGTGTCTTTACCGCCGGCCTCGAGCAGCAGCACGCGTTTGGTGGGGTCTGCCGACAATCGATTGGCCAGCAGGCAGCCTGCGGAGCCCGCGCCGACGATGATGTAGTCGTAGGTCTCGCCGGTCTCGTTCATCCAGCCCCTCCCGGTCCACTGCCCATCCCACTAGTAGACGAGGGACGCGGGCGGTGGAAGCCGTCCGGCGTTCTCCTTATTCCCCAGCTGAAAGACAATGACCCCTGGAAACATGGGAATTTCGGGCCGATGTGCGACACGCGATGCGCACCCGCGCCAATTGGCAAGCGGGTGATTTCGGCCGGTGTTTTGTCTCAGCCGGGGAATGGGGCGTTCGGGTGTTCCCCGACTTCGCGCGATCGTTGCCCTGTGGGATGCCTCGCTGCCGTGGAAGGTGGCGTCAGCGCGCGTGCGATCAGGATGTTTTCGCGTCGACTATCGCGGAGCCTAGCTCGGCATCGGGCGCGTCATCGAGACTGGCGATGGAGTCGGTGAAGGGCACGAACGGCGCCAGGAAGTGCGCCTCGAGGTCGACGGTCGAGCGTTTGCCGATGCTGTCGGCATGTCCGTCGAGCCAAAGGTCGGCCTCTGCGCGGCCCGCATCGTACAACGCCAACAGCAGCGCACGATCGGGGCGCATTTTCGATTCCGCGGGCAGGGCGGCCGTATGGCGACCCGCTTCGATCAGATGAAACCGGTGGCGCGCCACACGTTCCCCACGGGCGAGGCCGCGCGGGCGCCAGCCACGCCGGGATTGCTTCTGCAGTGCCACGATTTCGGCCACGTCGCGCAGCAGGGGCTGGCCGAAGGTGATCCGGTTCACGTCGGCCGCGATGCTGCGGGCTGTGCGTGGCACGCCCCGTTTCTCGATCGGATTGAGCTGGACGAGCAGCGTATCGCCGACGGGGCTCTGGGCCGCCAGTGTCGCGAGGTCCGGATTGGCGGAAAACCCGCCGTCCCAGTAGGCGCGTCCCTCGATTTCGACAGCGTGATGCAGTGTGGGCAGGCACGCCGAGGCCAAAACGCAGTCGATCGTCAGCTCGGCACGGCGAAACAAGCGTGCGCGACCCGTCGCCACGTCGGTTGCCGCGATCAACAGGTCAACGTTGGAGAAGGCGCGCAGCCGCTCGAAATCGACATGCGCCTCGACCAGTTTACGCAAGGGGTCGAACCCCAGCGGATTGAACTGATAGGGCGAGAACAGCGAGATCACATGACCCACGGACTGCGATCGGCTCAGGCTATCGAAAAAGGGATGGAAGCGCAGCAGGTCCGGCAAACCGGCGGCAATCACGTCCTCCCAAATGGCGCGCAAGGTGGCGCGCGCGCCCTCCCGGCCGTTCTGTGCCAAGCCGGATGCCAATGCCACGGCGTTGATCGCACCCGCACTCGTACCGCTGAGCCAGCCGAAGTCGAGCCGCGGTTCTTCGAGCAGGCGATCGAGCACGCCCCAGGTGAACGCCCCGTGCGCACCGCCCCCTTGCAGCGCCAGATTGAGGCGCTTTCGTCGTCGACCCAAACCGAACATGCGTCGTCCCCGCTTCAGATTACCCGTGCTCCCGCGCCGGTTTGCTGCGACGTGGTGTCGATGGCAGCAGAACCGGCAGGCCCTCGATTTTGCCGATGGCAAAGTGCACGCCGAAGACGGGCTCGAGACGCGCCCGCGTCAGCACATCGCAGGCCGCACCGGCCACCGCAACCCGTCCCTGGGCAAGAACCACGATGTCGTGACAGAAACGTGCCGCCATTGATAAATCGTGGTGCGCCACGACCACTGTGCGACCATCGGCCGCCAAACGCTGCAGCACCCCGAAGAGATCGAGCGCGTGCGCGGGATCGAGGCCAGCGGCCGGTTCGTCGGCCAGAATGATCGCCGCCTGTTGCGCCAGGGCCCGCCCAATCAACGCGCGACCCAGCTCACCCCCCGAGAGCTGGTTGGCTGGCCGATCCGCCAAGGCGACGAGGTCCATCGTGGCGAGCGCCGCATCGATGGCTGCGCGATCGGCGGCGCTGTCCCCGGCCGGACTGCCGCGATGGGGCAGGCGACCGAGCGCCACGATGTCGCGCACCGGCAGGGGCCAATGTACGCTGCGCTCTTGGGGAAGATAGGCGATGGCTCGAGCCCGCTGCTGGCGGTCGATGTTTCCCAGTGGGGTGGCGTCCAGCGTGACCTGCCCACTGGTCACGGGCAGCACCCCCGCGAGCGCTTTCAAGAGCGTGGATTTGCCAGCGCCGTTGGGGCCCACGATCCCCGTCACGCGACCCGGCGCGAGGGCAAAGCTCACATCACAGAGCACGACGCGTGCGGGCTGGCGCACAACACCGATGTTGTCGGCGATCAGCCTCATGGCAGCATGTCCTGCCGTGTGCGCACGACGAGCCAGAGAAACAGCGGCGTCCCCATCAGCGCCGTCACCACGCCCAGTCGCAGCTCACCGGTGGGCGTCACCACGCGCAGTGCAATGTCGGCGGCGAGCACCAGCACGGCGCCTCCGAGCCCGCTTGCGCGCACGAGGCGGGCGGGACTGTGCCCCACGCGCGGACGCAGTATGTGGGGCACGACGAGGCCCACGAATCCGAGCGTGCCGGCCACCGCCGTTGCCGCGCCCACAGCCAGCGCCGCGCCCGTTACCAGGTGCCGCCGCACGCGCGCGAGATCGATCCCGAGATTTTCGGCGGCCTCTTCACCCAGGGTCAGCGCCTCGAGGGCCGGCCCCTGGCGCAGCAACAGCGCCAGGCCCGCGAGCAGGAACGGCGCCGATAGCCACACGTGCGTCAAGCTTCGGTCGCTGAGGGAGCCCAGGAGCCAGAACACCATTTCAACCGTGGCAAACGGGTTGCGCGACAGACTGAGCACGGCGGCGATCAGGGCCGTCGAGACGCTACCGATGGCCACGCCTGCGAGCACGAGCGTCAACGATCGCCCCCCGGCGCCAGCGAGCAGCAACACCAGCGTGGTCGCAACGAAGGCCCCGAGCAGTCCACCCACGGGAAGCGCCAGAGCGAAGGCCGACGCGGCGCCGGTGTGGATGGCGAGCACGGCACCCAATCCCGCCCCGCCGGAGATGCCGATCACGCCGGGCTCGGCGAGTGGATTGCGCAGATAGCCCTGCAACGCCGCGCCGGTGGCGCCCAAAGCCGCGCCGATCAGGACCGCCAGAACCGTGCGGGGCAAGCGAATCTCGACGAGGATCAGCCAGGTCGCCTGAACCGGGATCCCGAACCCCGCAGGTCCCGTCAACATCGACAGTCCCGCCAAGCCGACGACGGCTAG
>JANOHP010000171.1:0-6408 GCA_031406575.1 Hyphomicrobiales bacterium | reverse complement strand
AAGCCACCGTCGCCTACATCGTGCGCGCGGTGTCTGCGGGCTCGTTCGTGCATCCGGCGGCGACCGTGGAAGACATGTATCGCCCCGACCGGTTTGCGCGCACGGCCGCGGGCCGCCTCGACATCGAACCGCGCAAGTGAGGGGTGGCGTTGCCATGCGCGCGGTCAAAACCCCAGTGCGATCGAAACGGCGCATCGCCGTCGCGGTGGGGCTCGCCCTGGTCGTGGCTGCAAGCTATTTCGTGGGGCGCGCCGTGCACGATCTCGACGGCCAGCTTGCCCGCGCCGAAGAGGTCTCCATCACCGTCGTCGATCGCCACGACCGGTTGCTGCGCGCCTTCACCACGGCCGATGACCGCTGGCGGCTGCCGGTCGAGCCCGGCGACGTCGATGCGCGTTACGTGGCGATGCTCACGGCTTTCGAGGACAAGCGGTTCCAAAGCCATCCCGGCGTCGATCCACTCGCGGTCGGGCGCGCGGCGCAGCAATTCGTGCGCAACGGACGCATCGTCTCGGGCGCCTCGACGTTGACCATGCAGACGGCCCGCCTGCTCGACGGCGAGCATCCGCTCTCAGCGCTCGGCAAAGTGCGCCAGATGGTGCGCGCCGTGGCGCTGGAACGCCGCCTGGATAAAACCGGCATCCTGTGTCTCTACCTGCGGCTCGCCCCCTTCGGCGGCAACATCGAAGGCGTGCGCGCCGCGTCTCTGGCCTACTTCGGCAAAGAACCCAAGCGTCTCTCGATCGCGGAAGCCGCCCTTCTCGTGGCGCTGCCGCAAGCGCCGAAGTCGCGCCGGCCTGATCGCTATGGGGACGCCGCCCATCGCGCGCGGGACCGGGTTCTCGACCGGATGCAGGGCGCAGGCGTGATCAATGCGGAAGAGGCCTCCGACGCCAAACGCGAACCCGTTCCCCGCGCGCGCCGCGCCTTCCCCTTGCTGGCGCCGCATGTGAGCGAAGACGAGGTGCGCCTCGATCCCCGCCGCACCGTGCATCGGTTGACGCTCGACCGCGACGTGCAGGCACGCCTGGAAACGCTTGCCCGCGAGCAGGCCCAGGCGCTCGGCCCCAAGGTGTCGGTCGCCCTGCTCGCCGTCGATCACCGCACGGGCGAAATTCTGGCCCACGTCGGATCGGCCGATTATCACGACGCCTCGCGCCTGGGCGCCATCGACATGACGGATGCCGTGCGCTCGCCGGGCTCCACCTTGAAGCCAGTGATCTACGGTCTCGCGTTCGAGCAGGGCTTGGCCCACCCTGAAACGCTGATCGAGGATCAGCCGACGCGGTTCGGCACTTGGGCGCCCAAAAACTTCGACGAGGAGTTCCACGGCACCGTCACCATCCGCGAGGCGTTGACCCAGTCGCTGAACATTCCCGCCGTCAAGGTGCTCTCTGCGGTCGGCCCCGCCCGCCTCGTCGGCCGCCTGCGCCGCATTCGCCTGCAGGCAACGCTGCCCCCCGGCACCGAGCCGACGATCGCCATCGCGCTCGGTGGCATCGGCCTGCGGCTCGTCGATCTCGCCGTACTCTACGCAACCCTTGCGCGGGGCGGTGAAACCATCCGCCTCGAACATCGCCGCGATGCGCCTCGACCGCGCGGTCGTGTGGACGCAGCACCTCGGCTGCTCAGCCCGACGGCGGCCTGGTACGTCACCGATATCCTGAAGGGCGCACCGCCACCGGCCAACGCCAAGCGCGGCGGCTTCGCTTACAAGACCGGCACCTCCTACGGCTATCGCGACGCCTGGGCGATCGGCTACGACGGCCGTGTTACCGTGGCCGTGTGGGTGGGGCGCCCCGATGCGACCGCCACACCGGGTCTCACCGGACGCTCGGCCGCCGCGCCTATTCTGTTCGATGCCATGGCCCGCCTTGCCGACCGGCCCACGCCCTTTGCGGGGGCGCCTGCCGGCGTCGTGCGCGCGGCCACAGGCGCGCTACCGCCCCCTTTGCGCCGTTTCCAAGACCCCGGCGCTGCCGATGCCACGACAGATGGTCCCTGGCTCGAGCCTGCGGTCGCCATCGCCTTTCCGCCGGACAAATCCCAGATCGAAACCACCTCAAGCGATCCGGACCAGATCATCCTCAAAGCCGAGGGCGGCGCCCTGCCCCTGACCTGGATCATCGACGGTACGCCTCTGGAAACCGATCCCACGCGCCGCGATGCCCAGTGGCAGCCCGCCGGCCGGGGCTTTGCGCGCATTTCCGTGATCGACGCCAAGGGCCGCACCGATCGGGTGGAAGTGCGGCTGAAATAGCGCTTCTGCACCCCTTACGGACGCCAGGGACGCCTTGCAGGGAAACTCCGTTGACGGCGCCAGCTCCCTCAATGTCACCGCCCAGCAGGCGGGGGCCCACGGCACGTTGCCGCAAAGCCGAACATCCTGTTTCGAGGTATCGTGGGTGCCCACATCCACAAGCATAACGTTGAATTCGTTTGCAAATAACCGCGCGCCCCACGGGACGACGAAAGACCTGAATTGCGCTGGGCGCCCTTGAAGCCAGGACCATCGAGTGCATTGTTCGCGGGCTCAGAGCGTGTAGTCTCGTCGGCAACCGATCCCACTGCACACCCGAGCCACCCGGAGCCTCCCATGGCCGATCTGCCGAGCTATGAAATTTATGCCATTCGCTACGCCAAGCAGGACTTGCGCTCGGAAGGGCACATGTTCCTGGGTGGCGAACACGGCAAAATGATTCCAGGCCTGCACTTCTTCACCTACGCGCTCAAGGGCGGCGGCAAGACGTGGATTGTCGACACCGGCATGACGGCGGCGGAAGCGACCCGCATGGGCCGCGACTATGACTTCCTGTGCCGGCCGAGCGAGGCGCTGGAGGAACTCGGCATCGATGCGGCCAACGCCAGCGATGTGATCTTGACGCACGCGCACTTCGACCACGTCGGCACGCTCGGCGACTACAAGCGGGCGCGCTTCCACATCCAGGACGAGGAGATGATCCACGTCACGGGTCGCGACATGACGCACAAGTCGTTTCGCCTCGCCTACCATCCCGACGACATCAAGCAGTTGATCGATCTCGTCTACGAAGGCCGCATGGTCTTCCACGACGGCGATGTCGAGCTGGCGCCCGGTCTCGAGTTCATTTTGATCGGGGGGCATGCGCGCGGCCAGGCAATCCTGCGCGTGCACACGAAGCGGGGCTGGGTGGTGCTCGCGTCCGATGCGGTACACGTCTACGACGAGACCGACGAGGAGCGGCCCTTCGCCATCTTCTACGATTTACCGGCCATGCTCGAAGGCTACCGCGAGATCAACCGCCTCGCGGGCTCGCGCGATCTGCTCATCCCCGGCCACGACGCCCGCGTCACGACCGCCTATCCGGCAGCGAAGAAGGGCACGGAAGGGCGCATCCTGCGTCTCGATCTGCCGCCCAAGTGGTGAGGCGCACACAGGCGCGCGCCGCTCCGCATCAGATGATTTTGCGATATTGCAGGAAGCCCGGCTTCTCCGCGATCCGGTCATACAGGAGCATGGCCGTCTGGTTGGTTTCGTGCGTGAGCCAATAGACACGCGGTGAGCCTGCATCGGCCGCCGCCGCGTACACCGCTTCGATCAGTTTGCGCCCCACACCCTGGCCCCGGCTGTCGCTGCTGGTAAAGAGGTCCTGGAGATAACACACCGGCCCGATCGTCGAGGTGTTGCGGTGGAAGATGTAGTGCACGAGGCCCGCCAACCGGCCGTCGGAGTCCGCCACGAAACAGTGCACGGGCTCATAGTGATCGAAGAACCGGCCCCAGGTCGATGCCGTCACTTCGGGGGACGCAACGCGCTCGTAGAACGTGTTGTAGCCGGTCCATAATGGCAGCCATTGATCGAAATCGCGGCGCTCGACGGGCCGGATGATGATGGGGTGCGGCATGGGTCCTGCTCCTGGATAGTTGTCGCGCGGTCGCAAGGCGGTGCGGCCAAGGGTGTTGAGTCGATCCTGCGGTGCGTGCATCCTAATCCGACGAGGGCGCGGCGATCTCACGGATTCGCACGGGCAGCCGGCACATCGGGGGACGCCATGGACGAGGGCACGTTCGATTACATCGTGACAGGAGCGGGGTCGGCGGGCTGCGCGGTGGCGGGGCGGTTGTCCGAGTCGGGCCGCTATAGCGTGTTGCTGCTCGAAGCGGGACGGCGAGATCGCTACCCGTGGATTCATATCCCGATCGGCTATCACAAGCTCTACACGCACGATGTCTACAACTGGAAGTTCGAGAGTGAACCCGTGGCGGGTCTCAACGGGCGCACGTCTTATCAGCCGCGCGGCAAAATGCTGGGCGGCACCAGCTCGCTCAACGGCATGGTCTACATGCGCGGTACGGCCGCCGACTACGACGGCTGGCGCCAGCGTGGCTGCGAGGGCTGGGATTACGCGAGCGTACTGCCCTACTTTCGCAAGGCGGAACACAATGAGCGCGGCGCCGATGAATTCCACGGCTCTGGTGGCCCGCTCCACGTCAGCGACAGCCGCTTCAAGAGCGAGATCATCGACGCGATCATGGAAGCGGCGGTGCAGGCGGGCGTGCCGCGCAATCGCGACTTCAACGGCGCGACGCAGGACGGTGTCGGGTATTACCAAGCCACTGTCGGCAACGGCCAGCGGTGGAGTTCGGCGAAGGCGTACTTGAAACCCGCACGCGGCCGCAAGAACCTCGTCGTGACGCCCAACGCCCATGCCACCCGCATTCTCGTCGAGGAGGGCCGTGCAGTCGGCGTCGAGTATCACACTCCGCAGGGCCCGCACACCGCGCGGGCGCGCAGCGAGGTGATCGTGTCGGGTGGTGTCTATGGGTCGCCGCAACTATTGATGTTGTCGGGGATCGGTCCCGGAGCACACCTGCAGGAGATGGGCATTCCCGTCGTGCGCGCATTGGAGCCGGTGGGCGCCAACCTGCACGATCACTTCAATTCCTACGTGTCGTGGCGCTCCACCAAATCCGGGACGCTCAACGATCTCGCCCAGTCGCCGGTCCGCAAGGTGGCGGCCGGCATCCAATACATGCTGGGCCGCACGGGACCTCTGTCGGGGATCAGCACGCTGGCTGGCATTCTCGTGCGCTCCGATCCGCGCTTCGACCGGCCCGACTTGCAGATGAACATCTTCCTGTGGTCAATCGAAAGCCGCGACCGCAACGGCATCAATGCGCACAAGTGGCCGGGCTTCACGATTTCGCCGGTGCACCTGCGGCCCGAAGGACGGGGACGGTTGAGCTTGAAAAGCCCCGATCCACTGGCCGCACCCAAGATCGAGTTCAAGTTTCTCGAAACGGGTTACGACATCGACGCCATGCTGCACGGTATGCGCCTCGCCCGCAAAATCGCGGAGCAGCCCGCACTTCGGCCTTACGTGGCGGAGGAAATGCAGCCGGGCCCAGGGATCGAGAGCGACGACGCCATGATCGAGGACTTGCGCAATCGCGGCGTCTCGAACTTGCATCCGGTCGGCACCTGCCGCATGGGCACGGGGCCGGATGCGGTGGTCGATCCGCGCTTGCGGGTGCACGGCATCAAGGGTCTGCGCGTTGCCGATGCCTCGATCATGCCGCAAGTCGTCGGCGGCAACACCAACGCGCCGTCGATCATGATCGGGGAGAAATGCGCGGCGATGACGCTGGAGGATGCCGCGGGGGTGTGACGGATGGTACGGACCGCGCGGCAGACCTCGACAAGGGGTGCGGGTGGGATGGTGAGTGGTGAGATGGTGAGTGGGTCGTGCGAGGAGGGCGTCGGCTCCCCGCGCTCTGTGACCACTTCCGTCTTGTCCCGTCAGCGCAGCCCGCCTCAGAACCGGCGCAGCAGGCGATCGATGTAGTCGAGCTCGAGGGAGGGCCGCGTGGGCTCGCCGAACCGGCGCCGCAGTTCCTCCAGAATTTCGCGCGTGCGCTGTACGTCGATCTCGTCGGGGATCTTCACCGACGTGCCGAAGTCAGGGCCTTCACTGCGTTGTGGCCGACCCAGAGGATCGAGGGGCGCATTGCCGCTGGGTCCGGGTCCTTGCTGGCCGAACTGGCGCATCATCTGATTGGCCATGGCCTGCGCGCCTTGGCGAAGTTGTTCGAGGGCCTGCTGCTCGGCGCGGGCCGCACCGTCGAGATCGCCGCGACGCAGCGCGTCTTCGGCCTGCTCCATCGATCGCTCGGCGCCTTCGAGTTGCTGCGGCGCCTGCATGCCAAGTTGGCCCATGCCCTGGCGGAGTTGGCCGAGCCGATTGCGCAGCTGACTCTGCCGGTCGCCCAGGCCGGGTTGCTGACCCTGAGCTTGGCCCTGTCCTTGACCCGGCTGCTGCCCTTGACCGCGCTGTCCCTGCTGGCCTTGACCTTGCTGGCCCTGTCCCTGCTGTCCTTGCTGGCCTTGTCCGCGTTGGCCGCGCTGCCCTTGTTGACCCTGACCTTGCT
>JANOHP010000102.1:0-1632 GCA_031406575.1 Hyphomicrobiales bacterium | reverse complement strand
GAGGCGCTGGATCGTCGAGCGCACATTCGGCTGGCTCGGCCGCTGCCGCAGGCTCGCGAAGGACTACGAAAACCGCACACGCACCGCTGCGGCTTTTCTCATCCTCGCCATGATCCGACTGATGCTTCGACGAATCGTCAGACTATTGAAATGACGTTGGAGTTATCCGGACGGACTCTAAGTGACCGAGCCGTCTTGGCCGTTCCGGAACACCGAGTGGGGCAAGAGACTTGGGATCTCCCGGTTGATCCGCTCTATGGATTCGGCCCACGCTTGTTCTGCTCGAGAAGCCCGCGCCGCACTGGACGCAATGGCTCGGCGAGCGCAAACACGCGCTTCATCAACTCCGTGTAAGTGGGCGCGACCGACGCCATCGCCTTGCCTGCCGAGGCTGCCAGTTTTTGCTGATAGACTTGAAAACTGGCCGTGACCACCGAGCCAACGCGATCGTGAGCATTGACGTTGGCTCCTGCAGACGGGGATGAGCTAAGAAGCGGAGACCCTCAAAGCAGTGTTCGTCGACTTCTGCATCGCGCGTATTTCACACGCAGCAGCTTGCCTCGTTGCGTGTCGGCGGCAGGTCAATCATGGGATTACGGTCGAAGAAGCCCGACGGCATCAGCTTGAAGCCGCAGGTGACGACCGGCTGCACCGGAAAATCCTCGGGACGCACCGAATGGTGGAGGCCGAAGACATGCCACAGCACGATGTCCGTATTCTCGATCGAGCGATCGGCCTTGGTCCACTGCGGCAGGCCCAAACCGACATCGGATTGGTTGACGTAGTCGCCGGCGGGATAGCGCTCGTCGCGCGCGTAGGGCGTCACCCAGAGATGGTTCTGGATGAAGCCGCCGCGCTGGCCTGAGGCGCTGCTGGGATCGGTGAATGCTGTCACCGGGTTTGTCGCCTCGAGTTTGTATCCGACCGGCTTGCCAACGGCGTTGAGGCGCCCCGGATTGACGATCTTCCAGTAGCGCTGGCTCGCCGGATTGGCCTTGCGGCAGGCCGCCTGCTCGGTGTTGAGCGTCGTCGCCTGCTCGTAGAAGGCGTTGCCGTAGGGGTTCTCCGGCCCTTTCGGCGGCACGACCACGTCGCACTCGACGACGGAGTTGGCAGTGCCGTCGACGTCCAGATCGAGGCGCGCGCAGAAGATGTGCTGATGGATCTGGCCCATCACGCCCGGCATCACCTCGTTGCCGTAGCGGCTGGGCTTGCCCGGCTCGCAAGCGACGGTGTTGATGATACCTGTCGCCTTCATCTCGAACTCGATACCGCCGTGCTGGTGGAGGTACCAGTAGGACGCGTACTCGTAATTGCCAACAGTCGAGATGGACGAGACCACGAGGCGGCGGAGCCGGCGCACTTCGGCGTGGTCGGTGCGCCAGTCCCAGTGCTTCCAGCCGATTCCCTGGTCCTCCTCGTGAATGCAGATGGCGTTCTCGATTTTCACCGGCGTGCCGTCAATCCCATTCACGTAGGCGTCCATGTAGTGGATAGCGCCCAGGCAGTCGCAGCCGAGCCTCAGCGAGTTGGTGAGCTTGCCGAGGCCGTACTCGCCGATGTCGAAGACGTTCTTGCGATAGTGCGCGAGTTCGGGGCTGCCGTAAGGCACCACCATCTCGGCAATCGAGG
>JANOHP010000047.1:0-11082 GCA_031406575.1 Hyphomicrobiales bacterium | reverse complement strand
GAAGGCAAATTGGACGAGGCGCTGACAGCGTTATCGGCGGCTGCTGATGCCGAGGACAAGACCGACAAGCATCCGGTAACGCCCGGTCCGCTGGCGCCGGCACGTGAGCAGTATGCCAGCATGTTGCTGGATCGCGGACAGGCCAAAGAAGCGATGGCCGCCTACGAGGCGGTACTCAAAAAGGAACCGAACCGCATCCTCACCTACGCCGGTGCGGCCAGGGCTGCCGCCAAAGTCGAAGATCGGGCCAAAGCTCAGCGCTACTATGCCAAGATCGTCGAGTTGGCAGCTGGGGCCGACACGGTACGTCCGGAGGTTGCCGAGGCGCGCGCCTTCGTCGCTAAAAAGGGCTGAGCCGACAGGGCGTGGCGAGGTCACTTGGCGGATCTCGCCAGCTCTGGAGATCAACGTCGAGGTTGGGAGGCGCATGTGCCGCGGTTCCGTCAAGCGTTGGTGCTCGTGCTGGCGTGCATATTCGCCGCGTCGGCAACTGCGGGCTACCTCCTCTGGGTACATGCTCCGGTGCCAGGATCGGCGGAAATTCTTGGTCTCGTCGGCAATATCGGCGAATGGGAGATGACGGCAAAGCTCGAGCGCCAGGGTGACACGAGGGAGCTTGCCGGGTCGATGAAGATGACGCACATCGGCCGGTGCAACCAGGATGGCCCGCTCAAGAAGGCAGGTGAGTTACGCGTGACGCTTGCCCGTCTGTCTTCATCCATCATCGCGAAAGTGCGACTAGACGGCGTCGAGTGCGAATACTCAGCAAGTCTGTCCGACGCCTACTCAGGACTGATGGCCTGCCCCGACAGGCGGCCAGTCCAAATGCTGCTCTGGCTGCGCTAGTTTCTCTACCCACTCCCCATCGCCCCCCCTTCCCGCGACAATCGGCGCATCCTCGCCTCCCGCTCCGCCCTCCTTCGGTCCCGCTCGCTGTATAGCTTGCACCGAGCACATCGAATCATGCGGCAGGACGAGACGTGGGCGACACACTGAATCTGGGCGACACGGAAGCAGACACGCGGGCGCGCGTGCCAGTGCTGCTGCCGGTCGGGCTCGACCAGACCTATGACTATCTCGTGCCCGCCCGGATCGAGGTGGAGCCCGGGGCCTTCGTGTTGGTGCCGTTCGGGCCGCAAACGCGCGTGGGCGTCGTGTGGGATGCGCCGTTCGGGGGGCCGAGTAAACCCATCGATCCCAAGAAGATGAAAGCGATCGTCGCGCGCATGGACGTGCCGCCGCTGCCACCTGCCTCCTTGCGGTTCGCGGAGTGGGTGGCGCGCTACACGCTGGGGCCGCTCGGCATGGTGGTGCGCATGATGATGAGCGCGCAGGCCGCGTTCGAGCCGCCCAAGCTGCGGTTCGGCGTCCGCATCGTCCACGACGCGGGCTTGCCGTCGCGCATGACGCCCGAACGAGCGCGCGCGCTGGCCGTCTCCGCCGATGGCATCGTGCGCAGTCGTGCTGCGTTGGCGCTGGAAGCGGGATGCACGTCGGGCGTCGTCGACGGCTTGATCAAGGCCGGTTGCCTCGTCGAGGTGGCGATCCCCGAGAAACGCTTCGTCCGACCCGCCCCCTCACACGCGAGCGTCGATCTCAATCCGCATCAAACGCAGGCCGCCCACGCGTTGTACTCGGCGATTGATGCCCGCAACTTCTCCGTCTCCCTGCTCGACGGCGTCACCGGGTCGGGCAAGACGGAGGTCTATTACGAAGCCGTCGCGCGCTGTGTGGCAGCGGGTCGCCAAGCGCTCATCCTGCTCCCCGAAATCGCGTTGACGAGTCAATTCCTGAACCGGTTCGCGGCGCGCTTCGGAACGCTGCCGGCCGAATGGCATTCCGCGCTCTCACCGGCCGAGCGCGGTCGCGTCTGGAAGGCTGCCGCGACCGGCGACGTGCGCGTCATCGTGGGCGCGCGGTCGGCGCTGTTCCTGCCGTTTTGCGATCGGGGCCTCATCGTCGTCGACGAAGAACACGACTCCGGCTTCAAGCAGGAGGACCGCGTCCACTACCAGGGCCGCGATATGGCCGTCGTGCGCGCGCGGATCAGCGATGCCGCCGTCGTCCTCTCATCCGCTACGCCCTCGATTGAGAGCCACGTCAACGCCCGCACGGGCCGCTACCGGCACCTCATTCTCCCCGGCCGTTTCTCCGGCACCGACCTGCCGGAGATCACGCCCATCGATCTGCGCATCGACCAGCCCGAGCGCGGCAAGTGGCTGTCACCCGTGCTGGTTGACGCCGTCACCGAGACGCTGGCGCGCGAACAGCAAACGCTGTTGTTTCTGAACCGACGCGGGTATGCGCCCCTGACATTGTGCCGGGCGTGTGGCCATCGCGTCGACTGTCCGCAATGTACGGCGTGGCTGGTCGAGCATCGCTTCCGCAATCGGCTCAACTGCCATCACTGCGGCTTCTCGTTGCCGCTCCCCAAGAAGTGCCCCAAATGCAGCGAGGAGGACAGTCTCATCGCTTGCGGGCCCGGCGTGGAACGCATCGCCGAGGAAGTCGCCGAGCGCTTCCCCGAGGCGCGCGTCGTGCTGCTGTCGTCCGACCTCGTGCCGGGCCTCATGGAAATGCGCGCGCTGATCGCCAAGATCGAAGCGCGCGAGGCCGACATCATCATCGGCACGCAGATCGTCGCCAAAGGCCACCACTTCCCTGGCCTCTCGACAGTCGGCATCGTGGATGGCGATCTGGGCCTCGCCCAAGGGGCCGACCCGCGCGCGGGCGAGCGCACGTTCCAACTTCTGCATCAGGTGACGGGACGCGCGGGCCGAACCTTCGCGCAGGGTCGCGGCTTCCTACAGACCCACAATCCCGACCATCCGGTGATGCAGGCAATCATCCGCAGCGACCGTGCAGCCTTCCTCGATTACGAGATCGCCGTGCGCCAGTCGGGCCTGCTGCCGCCGTTCGGCCGGCTGGTCGCGCTCGTGGCCTCGGCGCGCTTGCGCGAGGTGGCCGAGTCCTTCGCGCGCGAGATCGCGCGGCGCGCGCCGGCCGCCGAAAACATCGAAGTTCTGGGGCCTGCCGAAGCGCCCATCGCCGTCATCCGTGGTCGCCACCGCTGGCGCATCCTGGTGAAAGCACCCCGCGAGGTCGATGTGCAGGCCTACATTCGCCTCTGGCTCGAACGTCTCCCCGAAATCAAGGGCGACCTCCGCCTGACCGTCGACATCGACCCTTACAGTTTCCTGTAAAGGTCGCCGTCGTGCTCAGCACACCGAGCAGCCGGTTTTGCGCAGTTCGGCGACGTGGCCGCTGATCTGCTCGAGCAGGTTGCTCGGCGCGCCCGCAATAGCGCGATCGCCCACCAGGAAGTGGGGCGTGCCCTGAATGCCCATCTTCTGGGCCAAATCCCGCACCAGTGCGATTTCGGCCTTCACTTCGGGGCCGTCCATGTCGCGTTTCAGGCGGGCCATGTCGAGGCCGAGCTTGTCGACGGCGCGCAGTCCCGTCTGCTCGTTGATCTCGCCCTTGAGGTTGAGCAGGGCGCGATGCACTTCCCAATATTTACCCTGCGCCTTGGCGGCCAGAGCGATGCGCGCGCCTTCTTCCGAGCCCTTCGAGAGGATTGGCAATTCCTTCAGCACCAGTTTGATCTTGTTGTCCTTCTCGACGAGCTTGCTGATGTCGTTGAAGGCGCGTTTGCAGTAACCACAGTTGTAGTCGAAAAATTCGACCACCGTGATGTCACCCTTGGGATTGCCGGCGATCGGGGCGTCGGGCCGCTTGAAAATTTCGTCGGCATTGCTCTTGAGTGCCGACTTCAATTTCTCGGCCTGGATCTGCTCCATCTTGGTTTCGAGCTGGTTTTGGACCTCCATGAACAGCTCCGGATTGGAGAGCAGATACTCCTTGATGATCGTTTCAATGGCGGTCTTCTGTTCCGGCGAGAACACGGTTGTTCCGGACGGCGGCGTCGCCGGGGGGCGCGCCGGCGACGCTCCGGGGAGGATCGTCGTGACGAAGGCGCCGAGAATGAGCGCGACGGCGAGCGTCGCAGCACCCATCGAGGTGGCTAGTCGGCGCATGAACGCAGGGCGGCTGAACGGCATCGCGGGTGGTACTCCGATTGAGGATGGCAGGCTTATAGCGAAGAAGCCTGCGTCTTGGTATTCACGATATCGCCAGCGCGCAGGGCTTCGGGCGATCCGCTCTTGAGGCCCTTCTGCGAGCGCTGGGCGAAGATTTTCGCTCGCTTGATGTCGCCTTCGAGGTAGTGCGCCTCGGCGATGGCGAGATCGGCCTGGGGTGTAAGCCCTTTATGGCCGTAACCTTGGGCCAAAATGCGGTAGGCCTGCGGATTGGGGTCTTCGATCAGCGACTTGCGTGACAGCGTGATCGCCTCGTCGATGCCCTGGGGCTCGTTCAGCCCGATCAGGGCCTGAGCCAGGCGCACCGCCATCAGCGGCGGCTGGTTGCCGAGCAGCTTCATCGCGTGGCGAATGTGCGGAACAGCCTCGTTCGCCTTGCCGCTGCGGATCAGCAGATCGGCCTTGAGATCGTGGAAATAGGCGTAATCGGGCCGCTCTTTGATGAGGGCGTCGACCTCCGGCATGGCGGCGTCGAGGCCGCGCTGGAAGTATGTCGCGATTGCGCGCGCATACCGCGCAGGCAGCGTCTTGACGGTTTGCGGATAGCGATTGAAGACCACCTGGGGCCGGTCGAGATAGCCCGCGATCTTCGCCCGCATCAAGTCGTGGCGGAGCTGGAGGGGCGCTGGATCTTTTTCGGTCGCGTGCGGGCTTTTGGCGACCGCATCGCGAAGCTGCGCCAAGCGCTCGGCGGCGACGGGATGACTGCGCACGAAGGCGTCCTGCGTCGCGCCCGAGGCGGAAATGTATTCCTGCTGCGCAAACCGCTCGAACGTCTCGAGCATCCCCTTACCCGACTGCTTGGTGGCGAGCAGATAGCGCAAGCCCGACTGATCGGCCGACGATTCCTGAGCCCGCCGGTCGGAGAGCAGAGACCGCATGATGATATCGTCACCCGCGGCCATGACGCCGACACCGGCACCTGCGGTGCCTTCCGCTTGGCTGGCGCCTCCGGCCACGATGAGACCGATGCCGAGCAGTTTAACGAGCAGGCTTTTCGTCTGGTCGCGGGAGATGCGCTCGCGCAATTGGGCAAGGTGCCCGCCCGCGATATGACCCGCTTCGTGCGCAATCACACCGATCACCTGATTGGGCGTATCCGATTGCTGCAGGGTGCCGGTGTGGATGAACACGTTGTGGCCGTCGAGGACGAAGGCGTTGAAGCTCTCGTGTTTGACGATGCGCATCGTGACCCGGCCGGACCCCAAGCCAGCGGCACGAAAAATTGGTCGGGCATAGTCGGCAAGCAGCGTTTCGATCTCGGTGTCGCGAATAAAGCTCAGGTATTGCGCGGCGGCGGGCGCGGCCGTGAACGCCACCGACGCTCCCGCCAGCGCGGCGGCCATCGCGAAAACGGATGCTCTGATGCGGGGGCGGCGCTGGCTCATCGGCTTCATCCTGCTGGGCTGGATGTCTGACGCTCGAACGGTGCGGTCCACCCGACTGTGCCGGTCCGCGCGGCGCCACACGACCCTAGGCGGCGTTGCATGGCGCGGTCAACGCGGGCCATGGTCGCGGAGTTGGCTGTTGGCCTCACCCGGGCACACTCTGATAAGCTTGAGCGAGACCACTGTGCGATCGGCGATTCACCGTTTCGAATGCGGTGCATCGGTGGCAATTTGAGGGCGCACCCGCGCGAGGAGAGCCCAGGCCATGACGATCGTACCCGGACCGGCGGCCATTGCCGGCCTGCTGCAAGCCCCTGCAGCGAGGAGCGATATCGCCTCGTTCATCGTGATGGACGTGATGCGGGCCGCCGCCGCCGCCGAGGCGCGCGGGGTGCGTATTGTCCACATGGAAGTCGGCCAGCCCGCAACGGCGGCACCGGTTGCGGCGCGCGAAGCCGTCAAGCGCGCGCTCGACAGCGACACGTTGGGCTATACGATGGCGCTCGGCACGGACGCTCTGAGGGCGCGAATCGCGCAGCTGTATCAGGATTGGTATGGCATCGAGGTGTCACCGGAGCGCATCGTCGTCACCAGTGGATCGTCGGCGGCGTTTGTGCTGGCCTTCTGCGCGCTGTTCGATGTCGGGGCCAAAGTGGCGCTGCCCGCGCCCGGATACCCTTGCTATCGCCACATCCTGACGGCGCTCGGCGCTCGGCCGCTGACACTCGAGACGGGGCCGAACACCCGCTGGATGCCGACGCCGCAGCAGATCGAAGCGCAGCACGCGGTGGAAACGCTGTCGGGGCTGCTGATCGCCAGCCCCGCCAATCCCACCGGCACCATGTTGGAGCCCGATCGCCTGCGCGCCATCGCAGAACTGTGCGAGCG
Organism: Hyphomicrobiales bacterium; assembly: GCA_031406575.1. Classification (GTDB taxonomy): domain Bacteria; phylum Pseudomonadota; class Alphaproteobacteria; order Rhizobiales; family Hyphomicrobiaceae. The sequence goes on along the minus strand of JANOHP010000047.1, from coordinate 4,706 downwards.
CAAGGGCATCTGGTTCATCTCGGATGAAATTTATCACGGGCTCACATGGGGGCTGCCCGAGGCGACGGCGCTGCAGTATTCCGATCACGCCATCGTCATCAACAGCTTCTCGAAATACTTTTCGATGACCGGTTGGCGTGTGGGGTGGATGGTCGTGCCCGAGGCGCTGGTGCGCACAGTCGAGCGGTTGGCGCAGAACCTTTACATCTCGCCACCCGGTGTCTCTCAGGTGGCGGCACTGGGCGCTTTCGACGGCCTAGAAGAACTCGAAGCGAACAAGCGTGTCTATGCGGCAAACCGCGCGCTGCTTCTGGCGGAACTGCCGAAGGCTGGCTTCGACGCAATCGTTCCTGCGGATGGCGCGTTCTATCTCTACGTCGACGTCAGTCGCTTCACTCAGGACAGTCTGGCCTTTGCCAAGCTGATGCTTGAGGAAACCGGCGTCGCCGCCACACCCGGCGTCGATTTCGACGAAGCCCGTGGTCGTCGGTTCATGCGGTTCTCCTATGCCGGCTCGACCGCTGATATGGCCGATGCGGCGTCGCGGTTGCAGACGTGGGGGCGGTTGCAGGGGAGCCGTTGATCGCTTCGGGCTCGTCCGTCATCGATGCATCACAAGAACGTGACCGGGTCGGAACAGTCTTAATCCGGGCTGGCGGTGGGGCTAAGGTCGGGCCGCTCGACTGGCCCGCCGGGTCCAGAAAAAAACACAGGGAGAAGACCGACATGCAGAGCATCTCGAGGCGCGGACTGGTGATTTCGGCGGCGACCGCTACGGCGGCGCTCGGATTGAACGGGCCAATGGCCATCCTCTCGCCGGCTGAAGCGCAGGGGGCGGGTGCAGGCAAACATGCGAACGGCTCACCTGCCGCTCTGGTCGACAAAGGCTTCGTCAAGTTCAAGGTCGGTGACCTCGAAGTCACGCAGATGTACGACGGCACGTGGGAGAAAGCGCACGATCCAAACTTCATCAAGAATGCGTCCGTCGATGAAACGAAAGCTGGGCTGACGGCTGCCGGCGCGACCGACGCCTACGTGCCGATCCCGTTCACGGTGACCGCCGTCAAAATGGGCGGCCGGACCATCATGTTCGACTCCGGCACGGGGGCACAGGGTGCGCCGACCGCCGGTCTCATCAAGAAAAACGACATGCTGAAAGCGGCCGGCATCGACGCCGCCAGCATCAGCACGATCATCGTCACGCATTTCCATTCCGACCACATCTTCGGCCTGATGGAGAAGGACACCAATGCCCAGGTGTACCCGAACGCCGAGATCATCGTGTCGACGACGGAGTACGCGTACTGGACCGATGCGGGGCTGATCGCAAAGCTGCCGGAAGCACGCCAACCCCTCGCCAAGCGAATTCAGGCCACGTTCCCGAGTTGGAAGAACATCAAGCAGGTCGAAAACGGCAAAGACGCTATCGCAGGTGTCCGCGCCGTGGCCTCGAACGGGCATACACCCGGCCATACGGCCTACGTTCTGGGTTCCGGAAATCAGCAGCTCATCATCTCGGGCGACGTCTCCAATATCGCGTCATTGTTCGTCAAGACCCCGGGTTGGCACCCCGCGTTCGACGCCGACGCCGCCATGGCAGAGGCCTCGCGTCGCGCGCTGTTCGATCGGGCTGTCGCCGATGGCGCTGTCGTGACCGGCTACCACTGGGGCATGCCCGGCGCCGGCACGATGAAGAAAGACGGCAACGGCTATGTGCTCGTGCCGGTCAGCGTGACCTGATCTTTATCCCCGGCTCACGCTCCGTGAAAGCCAGGGCATCACAGTCGAAAACGAAGGCGTCGCGCAAGGTCGCGGCGCCTTTTCGTTGTCGGCTGGTGATCATGGTCCGAGCGCCGGTTGCGGGCCGGGTCAAAACACGCCTGTCGCGCGGCATCGGCGTCGCCGAGGCGCTGCGCTTTTATCGTGTGCAATCGCGAACGGTGATCGGCCGGCTGGCGCAGCAGCCGTTCTGGGGCACGATCCTCACGGTGACGCCCGATCGAGACCGGGCAAGCCGCGTGTGGCCCGGCGATATCGTGCGCGTCCCTCAAGGTGGTGGTGATCTGGGCGCCCGCATGCAACGGCCGATGCGCACGCTGCCTCCCGGCCCAGTGTGCGTGATCGGCACGGACATTCCGGGCATCCGCGTCGCGCATATTCGCCGGGCGTTCAGCGTGCTGGGTCGACGCGATGCGGTGTTTGGCCCGGCAAGCGACGGTGGTTTCTGGCTGGTCGGGATGCGCCGCCGGCCTCGCCTGGTCGAGCCTTATGCGGGCGTTCGCTGGTCCCGCCCCGAAACACTGGCCGATGTGATCGCCAACCTCGCTCCCCATCGTGTCGGGTTCACGGCGACGCTGCACGACGTGGACGAGGCCGCAGATCTCGAGCGCGTCCGAGACGGGCTGGGGCGTTTGGTTCTGGGGTGTGAGATTGGGAGCGCCTGACAGGAGGCCTCTGTCAGGTCCTCAGAACATGCCCGAATGGACCCGATCGGGTGGGGCGTGGCCGTCGAGGAAGGTTTTGACGTTGATGATCACCTTCTCGCCCATCTCGATGCGGCCCTCGATTGTGGCGCTGCCCATGTGTGGGAGGGCGACGACGCGGTTGGACGCCAGCAGCTTCGGGTTGATCGCCGGCTCATGCTCGAACACGTCCAGCCCTGCGCCCGCGATGGCGCCTGCTTCCACGAGCCGTGCCAGCTCGTTCTCGTCGATCACCTCGCCGCGTGCGGTATTGACCACGTAAGCGGTGGGTTTCAGCAGCTTGAGGCGACGCGCCGACAACAGATGATAGGTGGCCGGCGTGTGCGGGCAATTGACTGAGACGATGTCCATGCGCGCCAGCATCTGGTCCAGGCTGTCCCAGTAGGTTGCCTCGAGGGACGCCTCGAGCTCTTCGGAGACGCGGCGGCGGTTGTGGTAATGGATCTGCAACCCGAATGCGCGGGCGCGCCGCGCGACCGCCTGGCCAATTCTGCCCATGCCGATGATGCCGAGCCGCTTGCCCCAAATGCGATGGCCGAGCATCCACGTCGGCGACCATCCGGTCCACTGCTGGTTGGGGCTCTTGAGATAGGCCGTCCCTTCCGCCAGCCGGCGGGGCACTGCCAGAATCAGCGCCATCGTCATATCGGCGGTGTCTTCGGTCAATACGCCGGGTGTATTGGTGACCAGGATGTTGCGTGCCTTGGCTGCGTCGAGGTCGATGTTGTCGACGCCGTTGCCGAAATTGGCGATCAGGCGCAGCTGGGGTCCGGCCTCCGCCAATACCGTGCGATCGAGGCGGTCGGTCACAGTGGGAACCAGGACGTCGGCCATTTTGAGGGCTTCGACCAAGCGCGCGCGGCTGAACGGCTCGTCGTCGAGATTGATGCGGGCGTCAAACAGCTCGCGCATCCGCGTCTCGACGATGTCGGGCAGCTTACGAGTGACGATGACCAGGGGTCGCTTGGCGCTCTGCGGCATGGGGCCCAATCGGTGACGGCTACGGTTGGCGGGGCGTAGGATGTGTCTATCAGAAGGCATCCGTGAATTCAAAGTCGTGAAAGAATTGGGCGCGCGGACACGTTGGACCGCTCACCCCATTCCCCGGCTGAGACAAAACGCCGGCTGAAATCACCGGCTTGCCGATTGGCGCGGGTGCGCGACACGTGTCGCACATAAGCCCGAAATTCCTGAGTTTCCGGTAATCACGGTCTTTCAGCCGGGGAATAAGGGCTCACGCGTGCCCTTGCCCGCGCTGCCGGGTTCGATCAGAGTCTCGACCGTCGAGAGTCGGAGCCAGACACCAGTGCGCACGCGATCAGCGAAAGACAATATGGGTTGGGCAGGGAGAATGCGGTCGCTGGCCAGGGCAGGGGCCGCGTTGGCTGTCGCTTCGGGGCTGACGGGCGCCGGACTGGGTGCTGCCCAGACGCCCGCGCCCGCACCGCCAGCCTCTCTGGACAAACCCACTGGTGCCGTCGTGCCGCGCTTTGCCAGCCTCAAGTCCGATCGCGTGCATTTACGGCAGGGGCCGGGGACAGATCACAAAGTCCTGTGGATTTACAACCGGGCCGGAACCCCCGTCGAGATTACCAAGGATTTCGAAGGTTGGCGGCAAGTGCGCGATTCGGAGGGGGTCACGGGGTGGGTGTCCCAAACGCTGGTGTCGAGCCGGCGGACGGCGCTCATTCTCCCGTGGGAAGCCAAAGTCCCGACCCCGCCTCAGGTGGCGCTGCGCTCCGATGATCGCGAGAGCGCCGCCCCCGTCGTCATGGTCGAAGCCGGCGTCATCGCCAACGTGCGCTCGTGCGATACCCGCTGGTGCTGGGTCTCGGTCGGTGATTACCGCGGCTACATCGAACAGAAGAAGCTCTGGGGCGTCTACGAGGGCGAGACGATCCGGTGATCGCGGATCGAACGGAGTGCTGGCACGGTGACCTTCCGACCACCCCCGTCGGACACTTGGATGTGTGTCGTGGGTTCCCGCCTTCGCCGGAAAGACGTCGTGGAGGGGAGGACTTTGGTTAGCTACCCCCTCAATTGACCTGCTTATTTTCTCGTCAAGCCCCCAGTAGTGTCCCATCGTTCGTCGTTTCCGGCACGATAAACGCTTGCGAGGCAAGGCGGAAGTGACGTTTCAGCCTGGTGTCGATTTGGACCTCGCCTCGATCCCCGCCGGAGCCGATCCTGCCGGCATGCAATCGGCGGCGGGGATGGGCGATG